>JAUYIV010000208.1 GCA_030688105.1 Actinomycetota bacterium
GCCTGCAGGCCTCGTCCGAGAATAAGACCACCCGACACGATATGCCGTGGAGGTCGAGGGGCGCCCTGTCGGCCCGCCGCCGAACCCAGTGGTTGGCGGCGAAGGCAACCGCGAGAGCGGACACCACGGCCACCGCGGCGAAGATTTGGCCGTCGGTCACCTCACTCCTCCCGGGCGGCGAGACCGGCCGAGAAAGCGGTGCCCGTCGATCCTCTCACGCTCCATGCGGCGCTGAAGGGATCGGCGGAGAAGACGACGTAGCCGAGAGCGTCGACCTCGTCGACCTGGATGCGGCGGATCGCCCCCGCCTCGAGCACCTCCTTCGTGTTGAGGGTCTCGGCGCCGGTGAGCACCCCGATCGTCACCGTCACCGCCTCGTCGCCCGAGTTGAGCAGCCAGAGGAAGGCCTCGTCGGACCCGTCCGCTCGGAGGCCCGGCAGAAGCCAGGTTCGCGCCGTCACCGGAACGCCCGCAGTCACCGCCGTCCCCGCTTGACCAGAGGCGACCACCGCAGCGGCCACCGGCGACGTCGCGGTCACCTTGGCGCCGATCACGGTCTCCGGAATGTCCTCGAAGCCGACCCGCAACGGCGCCTCGGGTCCGACCGTCGATGTGAAAGCGCTGCGTTGCGCACCGGATCGCGTGTACACGTCGATGGTCACCTCCACAGGCACGGGCCCCGGGTTGGCGACGACCAGCGCGGCATCGTCGAGACCCACGTCGCGCACCACCGGGAAGTCCCACTCGGTGGAAAGCCCGGTGCCGCTCCACCACGCCTCGTCGGTCTCGGACGTATACGCCATCGCCGGCACGATCAAGCCGTCGTCGGCCCTGACGGAGATCACGAGCGTCTCTCGCTGCCGCAGCAACTCCTCGAAGTCGATGTCGCGCCACGATCGCGGATTGACCGACACGGAACGCAACTCCCCGAGGGCTTCGACCCCGATCTCGGAGAATCCGGAAACGGTCACCTTGGCGATCTCGGGGAATGGGTTGAACAGGCGTAGCCGGAGTCTTTCACCAGTGCGCGTCGAACCGCCGACGAAGAACCACTCGTCGGGCCCGGCGGCGACACACGCATCTGCCGTCAGAACCTCCCCGACAACGGTGACCGCAGCCGCCGAGGGGCCATCGGTGAACTCGATGAATGCCGGTGAATCCCCACGCTGTGCGATGTCGGAGAGAGCGAGCAGCGCCGCCCCGGGTCCGAGGGTTTCGAGCATGGCGGTGTCGGGATCCTCGCCGGGGGTGGCCACGGGGAACGTGAACTGGGCCTGGGCGGCTCCCATCGACGCCACCGCAAAGGTCGAGTCGCGCTCCGCAGTCGACTGCGCCCAGGGGCAGTACCAGATCGAAGCGTCGATGGGCGAATGCAGGCCCGGACCGTCGATGATCACGCCGGCCAGTGGTTCCGGTTCCAGATCGGGTGCGGGGAGCAGGTAGGCGCCCACGACCAGGGCCCCGAGCAGGATCGAGACAAAGGTGCGCCTCATGCCTTCTCCTTCAGACGGCCCATGACCCAGATGCCACCGAGAGCGAGCAGCCAGAGGCCTGCGCCCAACGCCATCAGCCGCCTCGGGGCATGAGCCCGAAATCGAACGGAGCCGGTCGTGGGTGTCACTTGGTTCCACCAGTCAACCTGCTCCCAGGCTCCGGGACCCCACCGGTGATCGGCATTCGAAGCGACCGTGACGGCTGCGGCCGGTCCGCCGTCCTTTGATCGAAAACCGGTACCCGTCGGGTCCCACCCCGTGCCGTCGGGCGTCCGGGCGAGCCCAGTGGGGACCTCGTTGCGGAACACCGGGAAGTCGAGCGATCGCAGATGGAACAGGTCGAGCTGAGCCTCGAACAACTGCTCCAGGGGGCTCGACTCCGTGAACACGACCCATCCGATGGCAAACTCTGCGAGCGCAGCACCCGCCCTTCGAACCTCGCCCTCGAGCATGCCCTCGAGCACCTCATGCAGCGCCTCGTCACCCAGACGAGGCTCGTTGAGCCGGGCCTCCCACGATTCCGGGTATGGCGGGATGATCACTCGATAGGGAAGACCCTCCAGCAGCCGGGTGGATCCCGGGACCTCCGTGCCGAACATCAGGACCCGGGCGGGGGGACCATCCGGCGGGACCGCAAAGTCCAGATCGCCGGTGAAGCGATCACCCGGGAGCCCGGCACGGCCCGGTCCGGCGACGAGCAGGGTCAGGATGACGAGCGCCACCGCGGCGGTGGTCCCGGCGATGACTCCGCCGCGTTCCCAACCTGCGACCCGCTTTTGGCGAGAGGTCGCCTCCAACGCGGCCGCAACGACCGTGGCGATCCCCACCGCGGCCGCAAGCTGCCCGGCGACTTCGACCGAGGCACCTGATCCGAAGCTGCCCGTGCGGGCGACGATTCCCCCAAGGACCGCGACGACGCCGCCCCAAGTGCCCACGGCGACCAATACCCGGTCCCGAGAGGCCAACGCACCGGCGAAGGCGAGCCCGGTCAGCCCGACGATGACCCACGGCGGTTCCCAGAAGGCACCGGTACCACCGGTGACGACGTCGGCCAGATCGGCATAGAGCACCCAGGGCAGGAGCAGCGGGAGCGCCGCGAGAGTGCCGATCGAGACCCGAAGCACCGCGCCCCATCGCTCGCCGACGCCGACGAGCCCCCACAGCAGCAGGGCTGCCAGTGGAACCGCGAGGGCGAGCGGGACGAAGGCCGCCACCACCCCCAGCGGGAGGACCATGGATGCGAAACGCCGCGCCTGCTCCGTCATCGACCCGGTCCAGGGGCGGAGAGCCCCCGCCATCGCCCAGGGAATGGCGGCGACCGCCGGTATCGCGACCCAATGGGTGTCCTCGGTCGCTGCCCCGAGAGCAGTTCCCGCCATGAGGACCATGCCCGCGAAATAGCCCGCCACGGAGCCGATTCCCCACGTGCGAAGCAGCCTGGCGGTGCCGAAGACGCCCAGCAGGAAGGCGCTCAGGACGATCAGGGCGACCGCCGCCCCACCCTTGCCGAATGTCAGCAGCTGGACGAGCGCGGTCGCGGCGACCGAGGGGTGGATCACCTCCGGTGATCCGAACCCGGCGGGATTCCATCCGCCCGCATATGCGCCAAGGGCCGCCACCGGTGAGTCGGGCGGCGGAAGCGAGAACCCGACGACCGGCAGGTGCCCGCCCCAGATCTCCCGCGTCGCCAGGAGCGCGAAGAAGAGCGCCAGGAATCCGACGAAGAAGGCCGGTTTCCGGATGCGCTGCTGCCCGGCCTCGACGGCGTCGCTGAACCCCGAAAGGACGCCTTCCGGGAACCGGACCCTGAGCCGCTCGCCCAATGCGTCGTAGAGAGCGCGCAACCGGGCCGACCCGTTGACCTGGTAGCGGAAGAGCTCCTCGTCGCCCACCTCTCGACCCCGCCGGGCCTGCCAGCGCGCCTTGAGAGCGGAGGGAAGGTGAGCGATGTTCCAGAAACCCGCGGCGAGCACTCCGGGCAGCGGGAATCTTCCGACGAAGGGCGCCAGCACGCTCTCGACGAGGCCGACGATGAACGCCACCGGGACGACCCAGAGAAGGGTGAGAGGGCCGTAGGCCTTGAGCATCGCCCGGGTCTCGCCGGCCCGCTCCCGCCACTTGGGGGCCGGGTCGGGGCCTTGGTACCGCACCACCGAGGATGGGATGACCACCACTCGGCCCCCACGCAGCCGGGCCCGCTGGCAGAGGTCGATCGCCGCCGACGTGAGGGTCATCAGCGGATCGAGCCCACCCAGCCCGCGGAAGAGGTCGCGGCGGATCAACACGGAGGTGCCCGAGACGCCGGCGACGTCCCGAATCACGTCGTATTGCTGCTGATCCAGTTCATCCGCCTGGAGCCCGGTGTAGGGGGCATCGAACACGTCGGTGGCGTAACCGACCGAGATGAGCCGCTCCGGATTCTCGGCGTCGACGACCTTGGAGCCGGCGACGGAAGCATCCACCCGGATGCCGTCCTCGATGAGCGCCTTGAGGGCGCTGGGCTCGGGACGGGACCGCTGGCGGAGCGCCCAGATGTACGAGACGTCGGGCCCCATGGTGTCGTAGATCCCGCGGATGTTCGGCCGCCACGACGCGTCGGCTTCGGCGGCGAACCGGCGGACCGCCTCGTCTCCTCCGATGACGAACACCCTGGCCGGTCCGTACACTTGCCGCCCGATCGCCTCGAGACATCCCTGGAGCAGCTCGGCGTCGTCGGCGGTCACCACTGCGGCGACCACGGGCGCGGTGGCGGCGTCGGCAGTGGCGACTGCGGCGACCACGGGCTCGGGGGTGGCGTCGGCAGATGTAGGAGGATCGGTGGACATGACCGGGACGCATTCTATGAACGGGCCGATTTGAGCCGG
>JAUYIV010000212.1 GCA_030688105.1 Actinomycetota bacterium
GCGATGCGCAAACGGGCCTATCTGTTCGGGCGGGCGATGATCTGGCCAGAGGTGACGCAGCGATACATGGAGACCTTCGAGCGGGCCCGGGCCGAGCGCATGCACTTCAAGCAGACGGGCCCTGTGGTGAAGGCGCTGGACGAGCGGCACGGCGAGTTGCCGCCCCTCAAACTCGACCACCTGCGCCACATGACGGACGACACCGGCATGCTGCAGCATGCCATCTTCACCGTGCCCAACCTCCGGGAGGGCTACACGACCGACGACAACGCCCGTGCTCTGCTGGTGAGCGCGTTGCTGGAGGAATTGGGCAACCCTGAAGGGCTCGATCTGGCGCCCCGGTTCCTGGCGTTCCTTTCGTATGCCTTCGATGCCAAGACCGGTCGCTTCCACAACTTCATGGACTACGAGCGCCGCTGGAGCGGGGACGGCGGTTCTGACGACAGTCACGGTCGGTCGCTATGGGCGCTCGGCTCGGTGCTGGCCCGCTCGACCACGCCATCACTCCAGGCGATGGCGGGGCGCTTGCTCGAGCAAGCCATGCCCGCCATCCTCGACACCACCAGCCCGCGCGCCTGGGCGTTCGCCCTCCTCGGCATTCAGGAGTACTCGAAACGGTTTGCCGGGGACAGCGGGGTGAACCGGGTTCGCGAGGAATTGGCCAACCGAATCCTGACCCTCTACACCGACCACCGATCAGACGATTGGCGCTGGTTCGAGGACGGGCTGACCTACTGCAACGCCGCACTGCCGCATGCCCTCCTGGCGACTGGGTCCTCGATCCCGAACGGCGCGATGACAAAGGCGGGATTGGAATCGCTCGGCTGGCTTGCCGGCCTCCAGCGGATCGACACCGAGGGCGGCCACTTCGTCGCCATCGGCTCGAACGGGTTCTACCGCCGCGGCGGTGAACGGGCCCGCTTCGATCAACAGCCGGTCGAAGCACAGGCGATGGTCTCCGCGTGTCTCGAGGCATTCCGGATCACGGGCGACAAGCATTGGTACAAGGAAGCCCACCGCGCCTTCGAGTGGTTCCTGGGACGAAACGACCTGAACCTTCCGATCTACGACCCGACGACCGGCGGATGCCGAGACGGTCTGCATCCCGACCGTGCCAACGAGAATCAGGGCGCCGAATCGACGCTCGCATTCCTCCAGGCGTTGTTGGAGCTGCGCCTGGTCGAGAACGCGTCTCTGTCGTTGGATTCACCATCGCCATGAGCAATGAGAACTCCCAACTCTTCCATCGCCACCCCTCCAATCCGATCCTGACCGCAGCCGACTGGCCGTATCCGGTCAACAGCGTGTTCAACGCGGGCGCCACTTTGTTGTCGGATGGGACCGCTCTGTTGTTGTGCCGAGTGGAAGATCGGACCGGTATCTCACACCTCTGTGCGGCCCGCTCGGCGAACGGGATCGACGACTGGCAGATCGATCCCCGCCCGACCATGGCCGCCGACCCGGACAACTATCCGGAGGAGTTGTGGGGCATCGAAGACCCGCGCATCACCTACCTGCCCGAGATGGAGCAGTACGCCGTCCTCTACACCGCGTTCACCCGGGACGGCCCCGGGGTGGCGCTGGCATTCACCAAGGACTTTCACCAATTCGACCGCTACGGCGTGGTCATGGCGCCAGAAGACAAGGATGCCGCGCTTTTGCCTCGTCGTGTCGGCGGCCATTGGGCGCTGATCCACCGACCGGTGAGCGCGCCCAACGCGCACATGTGGATCTCCTACTCACCCGACCTGCGACATTGGGGACGCCACGCCATCATGCTCGAATCCCGCCTGGGTGGATGGTGGGACGCCAAGAAGATCGGGCTCTCACCTCCCCCGATCGAGACCTCGCAGGGCTGGCTGGTGATCTACCACGGCGTGCGGCTCACCGCCGCCGGCGCCATCTACCGCTTGGGTCTCGCCTTGTTCGACCTCGAGGCACCCGAGCGGTGCCTGCGGCGCGGCAACGAGTGGGTCTTCGGACCGGAGGAGCCGTACGAGGTCCGCGGAGACGTGGACAACGTGGTCTTCGCCTGCGGATACACGATCGCCGCTGACGGCGACACCCTGAATCTCTACTACGGGGCGGCAGACACCAGCATCGCCCTGGCGACCGGGAGCATCGGTGCGATGCTGGAGTGGCTCGAGCAGTCCGGGTAGACGGTCGGTCGCCGGGTTCCCGTCCGGATGACCCCATGCCCGTCGGCAACTATCTTCAATCGCCGACCGAGGGGAGGCTCGAGATGACCCGGTACGAACTGTTCAACTTCCTGCACATCGTGGGAGCGATCGCCTGGGTTGGCGGAGGAATCGGCCTGACGATCCTCGGCCGGCGTCTCGTCGCAGCCAGAGACCATGCCACACTCGTTGGCATCAATGACCAGGGCAAGGCCCTCGGAAACTGGCTGTTCGCGCCCGCGTTCGTTCTGACGCTCGGCGCCGGGATCGCGATGGTCGTGGACTCCCCACTCATAAGCTTCGGAGAGGCGTGGGTGCTGATCGGTTTCGGTGGGATCGTGGCTTCCGGCGCCGTCGAGGGGTTGATCGGACAGCGGGCAGCGAAGCAATTCACGTCGGACATCCAGCAGTACGGCGCGGGGTCAACTCAGGCGACCGCCTCCGCCTCCCGGCTCACCCTCGGGGGCACGCTCGACGTGCTGCTGCTGCTCATCGTGGTCTTGGCAATGGTGGTCAAGCCCGGGGCGTGATGGCTACCCCTCGACCGTGAATCGCACCAGCGGGCTCGACTCGACCCAGAGGTCGTTGGTGGCGCGGGCCTTCTCGGGATCGACGCCCCAACTGCGGGTCCTGATCTCGTAGAGCACGCGGTCCCGTTCGGCCGGGTCGGTGGTCTCCCTCGCCAGCACGGTGAGATCGGAGCCATCCCGCAGATGGAGGGTGAACTCGGGGTGGGCATTCAGATTGGCGAGCCAGTCGCGCTTGAAACCGGGCTTCCCGGTGATGAAGTACTCGCCGTCGAGGCGATGGAAGGCGATCTCGATGCTGTGGGGCCTGCCCGACTTCGCCCCGATGGTCGTGATGTCGCAGAGTCCGCCCGCGGTGAGGGCTCGTGATGTGGCCATGGACCAGAAACGCGCAACGCCGGCTGAGGATTCCGTCCCCGGTCGTCTGCGCACCCGCCCCATCCACATCGGCGGGGCGACGATGCCGAAGCGGAGGTGATGGCCCCGCTCGGCGGCACTCCTCAACCGTTCACCTCGTCTCGCCAGGCCAACCAGTCCCTGCCGGCGTCGACGGCCCAGCCAGGCCCGTTGAAGCCGAGGGTGAACTGGGTGAAGCCCATCTCGAGCAACCGTGGCGCCTCGACTTCGAGGAAGCGGTCGAGATCGTTGGGCTGGACGCCGCAGCCGAACTCGATCTCGCTCGGATCCCGCTCGTACTCGGCGCACCACTCGAGCAGCCTGGCCACGATCGGCTCCTCCCGCTCGGCGCGGTCGGGGAAGGAGGCGTGCCACGAGTCGGCGTATCGGGCGACGAGGGGGAGTGTCAGGGTCCGCCCGGTGCCAGCGATCAGGATCGGCATCCTCCTCACCGGAGGTGGGTTCAGCCTGGCGAGGCGCTCCTTCATGATCGGCAAGTCGCGTCCGAGGGCACGGAGCCGCGAGGCGGCGGTGCCGAATTCGTAGCCGTATTCGTCGTAGTCGCGCTCCTTCCACCCCGAGCCCATCCCCAGGATGAATCGCCCGCCGGAGACGTGATCGATGGTGCGCGCCATGTCGACGATGAGTTGGGGGTTGCGGTAGGAGTTGCAGGCCACGAGTGGCCCGATCTCGGCGCGGCGCGTCGCCTGCGCAAACGCCGCGAGGGTGGTGAAGCACTCGTAGTGCTCGCCGTCGGGGTCGCCATACAGGGGGAAGAAGTGATCCCAGGTGTACACGATGTCGTATCCCAGCTCGTCGGCGCGGACGGCGGCCGACAGCAGGTTCGCGAAGGGCCCCTGTTGGGGATGGAGCTGGGCGGCGATGCGGATCGGGCGGTCGGGCATTATCCAAGGATGAACCTTCACCTATGGGCAAGAGCAAATCGGGGCTCCGATATAATCGTGCGGCATAGGGAGGTTCCATGCTTCGGATCGGTGAGTTCGCCAGGCTTGGAGGGGTGACCGCCAAGGCGCTGCGTCACTACGACTCGATCGGCCTGTTCTCGCCGGCGTTCACCGATCCCTCCAACGGTTACCGCTGGTACACCCCTGCCCAGCTCCCCGGTCTTCGACGCATTGTCGCCTTGCGCGACCTCGGGGTACGCCTTGGGGAGGTCGCCCAACTCGTCGCCGGGGGGTCTGATCTGCGGGAGGTGCTGGCGCGCCGTCGTCGCGACCTGGAGGAGTACCAGCACACCATCGAGCGCAAGCTCGCGGCTCTCGACATCCGGGTCGAAATGGCGGACGACGGACCCGATGTGGTGGTACGCAAGGTCGAGCCCGAGCTGGTGGCCTCGATCCGCGTGCACATGGCCCCGGGAGGCGAGCTCGGCCCCCTCTTCTACGAGGTGGAGGAGGCGGTGCGGGACGCCGGGGCGCGTGCCGGTCGTCCGCCGGGCGTGCTGGTCGGGCCCGGTGAGGCCATCCGCGAGGTGGAGGTCTTCGTCCCGGTGACCCGGGCGGTGACAGGCGGCCGAGTCGCCTCCGCTCGCCTGCCCGCGGTGCGAGTCGCCGCCGCCATCCATCAGGGGCCGTATCACGAGTTGCCGGCGATGCTGGAAGGGCTCAGACGATGGGTCGGCTCGGCAGGTTTCGAGGAGACCGGCCCGATGCGGATCATCTACCTCCGCTTCGGCGCCGAACCCGAGCTGGGGTTGCCCGAGGCATTTCTGGCGGCGCGAGACGCCGACTTCGTCACCGAGGTGCAGATCCCGGTGGGGTGACCCAGGCCGTTTGGGGTCTTCCGGCCCCTGGACCGGCACCGGCAAGGGTCGGCGCGGCCCCTAGTGCCGGCGCGCTGCGATGATCCCGGGGTGACGATCTCCCCCAGCACGCTGGGCCTCTCCGATTGCGAGGTGCACCTCGGCGGGCTGCTCGGTCAGCCGGTGAACACGCTGTCTACCGTGGCCTTCGGCGTCGTCGCCCTCTGGTTGCTCGGCAGCAGGGAGCGCACCTGGGTCACGAACGGCATGGCACTGACGCTGCTCGCCCTGGGGCTGGGAAGCTTCCTCTACCACGGCCCAGGGCCCCGAGGGGCCGTGATCGCCCACGACGCCGGGATCGTGGCCGCCGCGGGGCTCGTACTCGCCGTGTCGGTATCGGCCGTTCGGTCGGTGGGGCCGCGGGGCGCGGCGCGGGCGATGGCTGCTGCCCTCGCCCTCCTGACATTCGGCTGGCTGCTTCACACCCTGGGTCGTACCGGCGCGGTGCTGTGCGCTCCCAACGCGTGGTTGCAGCCACATGCGGCATGGCACGTCGTGTCGGCGGTCGGTCTGGGGTGGCTCGCGGTTCGCACCCCAAGCCCCACTTCCCGGGATCGCGAGAGCACCGGGCAGGTGTCGCTGCCTGCGGAACCGCCCGGCTTGGAGGGTCCAGCGTCCTTCCTGGAGATCCCCGGCTGAACCGCCGCTCGCCGGTGATCGCGTGACGGTGGCTCGACGACTGCGGCACCGGCCATCCGCCGGAAGACGTGCCCGGTCGCGGCGTGGTCAGGGTGACTGAGGTAGTTCTCCCCGGACATGAGCTCCGGCTGGCGTCGTCCCGATATCGTTGCGGGGTGCGACCGATCCGCTACGTGGCTTTGGCGGCCTTCACCGTCCTCAGCGCGGCGTGCGGCGGAAGCGGGGGCTCGGCCAACAGCTCCTCGACGGATGAGACCACGACGACCACCATGGCCGTGGGGCCGCCGGAGCGGCTGACCCAACAACTTCAGAGCCTCATCACGCTCGAGGACCAGGAGCTGCCGGCCGACCTCATGCACCTCGTGCCATCGGGGCTCGGCTTTTCGGCTGTCCCAGAGCCGTTCTCGACCAGCCGCTTCGGCTGGTTCGGGAGGGGGTATCGGCCGTTCGAAGGCGATGGACCGGAAGTGTCGCTGGCGACCCGCCTCCACGATTCGGACGGCGCGGCCGCGAACGCCTTCGCCGCCGGCGCAGCCGCCGTTCGGTCGGGGACCGGCCTCCCGGCGAGCCAAAGCGAGCAGTCGATCTACGAGATCCCGAGCTTCGGCGATGAGAGCATCGGGGTGCAATTCCGGCAGACGAGCGGGTCGATCGAGCGATGGGTCACCCGGGTCGTGGCGCGGTACGGGCCCCTCCTAACCGTCGTGACGATCTCCCGGGAGACCGCCGTGGACGACCGAGAGGCTGTCGTGGACCTGGCCAGGCTCGTCGACGGCAGGGTTCAGGCGATCCTGAGGGGGGAGTTGACGCTTCCACCCCCTCTCGACCCTGGCGAGCCTCGACCGCTCGAGCTCGCGATAGCCCCGCCGCGTCAGCTCACTTCGTTCGAGTTCGAAGCGACCCTGAACATTCGGCCGATCGGTCTCGCGCAGACGCTCACCGTGACCGGCGAGTATCAGGCGACCAACCGTATGCGATGCCGGGTCGAGGTCGAGCCGGCCGGTGAGAGCTACGACTTCGCCTCGGATGGCGAGTCGTTCGCGGTCGCGGTGGACGGGGAGGCCCGCATCCTGGCCGAGGGTGATCCAGTGGCGAGATTGGCGCGGGCATGCCCCGGTCACCTCGACTTCTTCGACCGGGGTTTCCCGATCACGGAGCTCGGCTTATATGAGTTCGACGACAACGCCGACTTCACCTACGTGCCGTTTCGCGAGGAGAGGGTCGTGGACGGTCTGCCCGCGATGCACTACATCGCAGAAGGGCCGGGGGAAGCGGGCCGCATGACCGACATGCTCGGAGAGGTCGAGCGCGTCGATGCGTGGTTTCACCTCGACGACGGCTGGATCATCCAGATGCAGTTCTCGGGTGAGATGGAGTACGGGTACCTCTTCGACGGCGACGAGGGTCTGGTGGCGATCCACCTGGAGTACCTCATCAGCCGCCCCAACGATCCGTCGATCGTGGTCGAGTTGCCGGCCATCCTCGAGGCTCAGGGGTGATGGTTCGGCACTGGACCCCCCGCCAGTTGATCACAACGTCCTCGATGAGCGCTCCATCTGTCACCGTCACCACCCTCGGGTTCATCGCCCCGCAGTCGGCGGGGCGCTCGATCCCTTCGAAGCCGCCGAGCGAGTAGACCCCCTCAGGCGACCCGCCACACCCTCCACAGAGCTGCCGGCTCTTCGAGCGGGTTGCCGTGGACGAGGAAGAAGTCGGCGGGCCCGCCTTGGCGGATCCTGCCGGCGTCGGGCTCCCCGAGCAGGTCGCCCCCCACCCACGTGGCGGCCGCCAGCGCCTCCCAGGGCTCGAGCCCCGCTTCGACCAGTTGTCCCACCTCCCATGGCATCTGGTTCGCCCGTGCCGACCCTCCGCCGAAATCGGTCCCGGCTGCGACCCGCACTCCCGCCTCCTTGGCGAGCTGGACGCTCTCGAATGCCGCGGAGCGTCTCTCGGAGAGGCGCTCGGCGGATTCCTCCCCGGTGAACCGCTCGAGGCGGGTCGTTGACCGGAAGGTCTGCCACGAGGCGAAGAC
>JAUYIV010000228.1 GCA_030688105.1 Actinomycetota bacterium
GGCCACCTCGCTGGCGCCGGCGCTTCCGCCGGAGCGCCTCTCCGACATCGTCCTCCTTGTGAGCGAACTGGTCACCAACAGCGTCCGGCACGCCGGGTTGACCTCGGCCGACTCTGTGGAGATGCGGGTCGGCATCGACGAGGAGGTCGTGCGCGTCGAGGTCCAGGACCCCGGCCCGGGGTTCGTGGCGCTTCTCCAGAATCCTCACCCGAGCCGAGGCTCCGGTTGGGGGCTCCATCTCGTGGATCTCGTCGCCGATCGATGGGGGGTCGACACCAAGAAGCGCGAGACCGTCGCCTGGTTCGAGATAGATCTCTGGAAGAGGCTCCAGGCGTGATCGGGGTCACCCGTTGGTCCGACACGCCAGACGCACCAACCTCCGGCTGAACGCTGAACGCTGACGGCTGACGGCTGAGGGCCCCCAACCCTGCCTGTTCAGGGGCCGAAGAGCCACGAACTCAGTCTTCGCCGTGCTCGCCCCGGGCCTCCATCCACGACCTGATGGCGTCGAATGACCTGGCCAACAGCCGAGAGACGTGCATCTGGGAGATCCCCACCTCCTCGGCGATCTCGGTCTGGGTCATGTCCTCGTAGAACCGCAGATAGAGGATTCGCCGCTGCCGCTCCGGCAGCGCGGTGATCGCGTCCGACACGGTCGCCAGCCGGTCGGCCAGGCCGAGGTAGTCGTCGTTGGAGCCGAGATCGTCGATGCGAGACCGAGAGTCGCCATCGTCGCCGATGGGGGCGTCGAGCGAGGTGAGCGAGTAGGTTCGGCCGGCATCGATCGCCTCGATGACCTCCTCCTCGGTGAGATCCGCCGCCTCGGCGAGCTCGGCGACCTTGGGCGACCGGCCGAGGCGCTGGCTCAGCTCCTGCTCGAGTTTGCCGATCCGCAGACTGGCCTGCTTGAGGCCCCGGGGGATTCGCATCGCCCACGCCTTGTCGCGGAGATGCCGTTTCAGCTCGCCGATGATCGTGGCGGTGGCGTATGTCGAGAACTGGACACCACGCTCGGGGTCGAAGCGGTCGATGGTCTTGAGCAGGCCGATGCTGGCCACCTGCTCGAGATCCTCGATCGGCTCGCCCTTGCCGGCAAAACGCTTGGCGAGGTAACGGATCAGACCCTGGTGCTCCCGCACCAGCTCTTCGCGAGCGGACTCGTCTCCGGAGGCGAAACGGGCTATCAGGCGATTCACCCCCTCCTGATCGCTCACTGCAGCCAGTGCTCCTCATTCGGGACGTTGGCGCGCCTGCTGGGGCGAGCAGGCGCCAACCGGTGTCCGGCGCCATGGGGTCTCGCCTCGTCCACGAGCGGAGACGTTATCCCGGGGGTGAGCCTATGGCCGCACGCTCCACCTGCGAGATCGAACGATCCGGATCGCATAGGTCAGTACCTGAGCAACGCCGCCACCGGCGCCCCATCCGGCATCTCTTCGGACCGGACCACCCAGACCGTCCCGCCGCTGTGCCTCCACGTGTCGGCGACGACGACATCGAGGAGATCATGGTCGCCGGGCTTGCGCTCGTCGTGCACCTCGGGTTCCCCACCGGCGGTTCCGGGGTCCCCCCATACGGCGGAGTCCGATGCGACGAACACGGCCGCGACGCGGCCGGCGCGAGCCGCCGAGATCGCCTCCAGGACCGATCCGACGTAGCGGTCGCCACCCGACCGGACGGCCTCGAGCGCCTCGTCCCGCTCCCGTGCGAAGTAGGGCTCGACGGTCTGCCAGGCCCGGGACTGACGTTGCTCCAGGCTGAGCCGGTCCGGAGTGCCCAGCACCTCCCCTCCGAGGATCGGTTCGTGACTGGTCACTCGACGGTAGATCGGCAGCAATCGCTCGACCCCGGCGAGCACCAGGGGGACCCGGGGTTGGAGCAGATGCACGAGGCCGTGATCGACCGCCCGGAAGAAGCGCTCGATCTCCTCGTGGGGCTGATCTTTGCCACCCCCATGACCGTGGAAGATCGCCCCCAGGCCGGCACCGGCGCTTCCCGCCTGGCGAAACTGCAGCTGGGGCTCCGGATCCTCGAACCACAGCGCCGCCGCCAGGCTTTGCGGCACCTCGGGAGGAAGCTCGACCTGGCCGACGCGGTAGCGGGTCCCCCAAAGGAGCCGCACCTGGTTCTCGCTCAGAGCGAGCACGTTGAAGTGCTCTCCGCGGCCCATCACCCTGAGCAACGGCTTGACATAGAAGCCTTCACTGACGACCACTCGCGGATCGAACGACTCGGGGACTCGGAAGGACTCCATCCCCCGCTCGCTCAGGAGCACCGCGAGGCCCTCCTCCTGGTGCTGCCAGAACGTGTTGTCCCCCACCAGGGCCCGCGCCGGGGCGAGCAGACGGTCCGCGTTCGGAGCTCGCATGCCCAGGTCGAGGAGCTCGGCGCGTGCATCGACGAGGAGATTCTTGAGTCGGATCGGGTCTTGCCGGGTGTCGGGCCCCGAGCGATGGGTAGGCAGATAGATCGATACGACGGTGTCGTCCCGCTGCTCGAGCAATGCGGCGACATCGTCGGCGGTCACGATGTCCAAACGGCTCCTTTCGACCACGCCATTGTCTTCCCCTTCACGCCGAGGGCAAACCGAGCGGGGTTTCGCATCGCCGCCGATCGGATAGATGACACAGGGGCATGGCCCCCTTTTCGACACGAACGGAGGACTCATGGGTGCAAACCGGATGAGACTCGAAGGCAACTGGATGCAGGCCAAGGGCCGTATCCGCGAAGCCTGGGCGTCCCTGACCGACGACGAGCTGGAAGAGGCCCAGGGGAATTGGGAACAGCTGGTTGGCAAGATCCAGGCAAAGACCGGTGAGGCCGTCGCGGTGGTCGAACGGAAGCTCGACGACATCGCCGACTCGATCGACGAACCCGCGGCCTGACCACATGGCGGCGAGGGATGACCACGGAGGGGGCATCGAGTACCGAGGCACCGGCTACTACGCCGGTCTGAGCGCGGCACTCGTCATCGCCGCCGCACTCCTCGCCTTTGCCGTGCAGAACACCGGAGCGGTGACGGTCGAGTTCCTTTGGCTCGACGTCACCGCTCCCCTCTTCGCATGGGTGATCGGGGCGTCCCTGCTCGCCGTGATCGCCGACGAACTCGTCGGGCTGATCTGGAGAGATCGGGAACGCGACCGGCTGTCCCGGGCGGCAGCCGGAGTGCGTGACGAATCCACGACTGCGACGGAACCCGGCGCGACCGACGTCGGGGCCGCGGCGCCTGCGGCCGCGGATCTCGCCGAGCAGACCCACCGTTACACCGAGTCGCGGCGCTAGTCGGCGCTCACCGAGCCCGGCCCGTGCGCGTTCTGAGGCGTACGCTTTCCCGACACGATCAGGAGCTCAGCCATGTCAGTAGCCAAGGTCATCGAGATCACGTCCCAATCACCCGACGGCTTCGAGGCGGCCATCCAGCAGGGGCTGGACAAGGCGGCCGAGTCCGTTCACGGCATCAGGCACGCCTGGGTGAAGGACCACGAGGTCATCGTCGCGGACGACAAGGTCACCCAGTGGAAGGTGAGCCTGAAGATCACTTTCGTGCTCGACTGACTTCCTAGCTATCAGCAGAGGAGGGGCCACCTTGCGGTGGCCCCTCCTGGGCGTCGGCGCGGAGGTACCAAGCAGCGCCGAGCAAAGCGAGGCTCGCCGGAGGGTGAACGTCGAGCCCAAACCGGGCTCGACGAAACCCGACCGTCGGCCAAAGGCCGACCACCCCCGCAAGAGGAGGGGCCACCTTGCGGTGGCCCCTCCTGGGCGTCGGCGCGGAGGTGACAGGGCGCCGACTGAGCGACTTCCTGCGCCGGCATTACCCGGATCAGGT
>JAUYIV010000231.1 GCA_030688105.1 Actinomycetota bacterium
CGTGCTCGGCGTGCGCGAGGGGCTGCGCGAGGCGGACATCTACAACGCCCGAACCTTCAACTACACCAGCTACATCGCCGCCGCGGTCCTCTTCCTGCTGGTGAGCGTGCCGGTCGCCCGCTTCACCGACTGGTACGCGGATCGGCAGCGGCGCAGGATGCAGGCGATGAGCACATGACCGAGCCGAAGCTCTCCCTCCGCGGCGTCGGCAAGTCGTTCGACGGCAAGGAGGTGCTCCGCGCCGTCGACCTCGAGGTGGGCAACCACGAGGTCGTCTGCCTGATCGGCCCGTCGGGGTCGGGGAAATCGACGCTGCTCAAGTGCATCAACCTCCTCGTGCCGATCGACCGCGGGGAGATCGTCCTCGACGGAGTCACCGTCACCCAGCGGGGAGTCAATCCAAACACCGTGCGGCACACCATGGGGATCGTGTTCCAGGCCTTCAACCTGTTCCCCCACATGAGGGTGATCGACAATGTCACGCTCGGTCCACGCAAGGTGCAGGGCGTCCCCCGCGCCGAGGCCGAACGGGCCGCCTGGGTGCTCCTCGAGCGCTTCGGCCTGGTCGACAAGGCCCGCGAGTACCCCGACCGCCTCTCGGGAGGCCAGCAGCAGCGGGTGGCGATCGTGCGGGCGCTCGCCTCCAAGCCGAGCCTGATGCTGCTCGACGAGGTCACCTCGGCGCTGGATCCGGAGCTCGTCGGCGAGGTTCTCGCCGTGATCCGCGACCTCAAGGGGGAGGGGATGACCATGGTGATCGCCACCCACGAGATGGGCTTCGCCCGTGACGTCGCCGACCGGGTCTGCTTCCTGGACGCCGGGGTGGTCCTGGAGCAAGGACCGCCCGCCGAGATCTTCACCCGCCAGCAGCATCCCCGGACCCGCCAGTTTCTCGAGCGGATCATGGAGGCCGGCCGCCTCTGAGCGTTGCCCCACGCCATTTCTGCCGGCGGGTGGATAGCCTCGGCCGGTGCTTGCCATCGACCACGTGATCTTCGTCGTCGAGAACCTCGACCACGCCGCCGACGCCCTGTTCGACCGGCACGGACTGGCGTCGGTGGCGGGGGGCCGACACCCCGGCCACGGGACCGGAAACCGCATCGTCCCGCTCGGTACCGCATACCTGGAGCTGATGGCGGTGATCGATCCTGTCGAGGCGGCGAGAAGCCCGATGGGGCGATGGGCGGCGGCAACAGAGCACCCCGGGCTGATGCCGGCGGCCCTGTGCCTCCGAACCGAGGACGCCGACTACGAGGCCGAGCGGCTCGGGCTGGTGTCCGTGCCGATGACGCGCGACCGGCCGGACGGCACCGTGCTGTCGTGGAGGCTCGTCGGCGCCGATGAGATGTTCGGGCCCGAT
Organism: Actinomycetota bacterium; assembly: GCA_030688105.1. Lineage (GTDB taxonomy): Bacteria > Actinomycetota > Acidimicrobiia > Spongiisociales > UBA11373 > JAUYIV01. The sequence goes on from JAUYIV010000231.1 coordinate 1,361, forward strand.
CGCCTCCCCTTCTTCATCCAGTGGGAGGTCGAGCCCGACGACCATCCGGGCCGGGCCCGAGCCGACCACCGGGTCACCCCGACCGGGATCTCCGCAGTAGAGCTGTCGGGCAACCGGAGGCTCATCGAGGAGCGGCTGGGAGAGCACGCCCTCCCCATAACCGTCCGGGCGGGGACTCCGGGGATAACGGGAGTCGTGGTCTCGACCGAGGCGGGAGATCTGGCTATTTGAGCAGCAAGAAGCGGGGCTCAGACCTCCGTGACCCGTCGCCCGTCGCCCGCAAGAATCAAGAATCAAGAAGAATGTTGACTCGGGACTCGGGACTCGTGACTCCTGACTCTCAGTCGCTTGTCGCCAGGTCGAGGGCGATTCCGTCCAGCAGATCGGATTCCGAGACGAAGGCCTCCTCCAGCCCCGAGACCCGCACCGCCTCGCCGGCGACGATCGCCCCGCCGAGCAGGACCGGGGCCCGCTTCGGGTCGAGCGACGGGATCGCCGCGGTCTCCTCGACCGTGAGCCCCGACAAGTGCTCCACGAGACGGTCCAATTCTTCGAGGGACAGTGCGGCGCCGTGGACCAGGCTGCGGTCATGGGCGGTGAGCCCGAGGGCGATGGCGGCAAGGCTGGTGAAAGTGCCCGCCACCCCGATCACCCGGGCCGGCATCGACGGAAGCCTGACGACGGCGAACATCTCGGCGACCTCGGCGGCCACGGCCTCGACCCGGTCGGGCGCGGCGGGGCGTTCCGGCAGCAAGCGGTCGGTCAGGCGCACCGATCCGATGTCGATGGTCACCGTGTACTCCGGTCGGTCGTGCCCGAAGACGAACTCGGTGCTGCCTCCCCCGGGATCGAGCACCAGGGCCGGGGTCTCTCCCCGAAGCCCGTCGGTGGCGCCGCGAAACGCCAGGGCCGCCTCCTCGACGCCGGTGATGAGATCGGGCCTGGTCCCGAGCGCCATCGTCGCCCTCTGCAGGAACGCCTCGCCATCCTCGGCGTCCCGGGTGGCCGACGTGGCGACGGCGCGGATCCGCGCGGCCCCGTGCTGGCGGAGGCGGTCCCGATAGGTCATGAGGACGGCGATGGCCTGTTCGACCCGATCGGGGTCGAAGTGTCGCGTCGCATCCACACCTCTGCCCAAGCCCACGACCTCGACGATCCGCTCCACGTCCGTGAGTGACGCGAGCTCGACGTCGGCGACGAGGAGGCGCACGGTGTTGGTCCCGATGTCGATTGCGCCCACCCTCACGACGGCTCTCGCCATTCCGGGTTCCGCATCGCCCCCTCGTCGGTCTCCACCACGCAGGGGACGACGCAGTCGAGCGGCTCCACCCAGGGTGCCGTCACTTCACCCACCGGGTTGGGGTGCCCACCAACCAGGTCGGCGTAGTGGGCGTGCAGGCACTTCACCCCCGCCCTGGCGCCGCCCACTCCCCCGGCCGGCCGCGGATCGGAGCCTTCGGGGACCAGCGCGTCGCGCTCGGCGGCGTAGCGCGCGTGGGCTTCGTCGAGACAGACCCCGAACTCCGGGTCCTGGGCCGCCCGCCGCTCCATGGCGGCGACCCCTCCAACGGATTCCAGGCGGCCGATGCGCCGCACCGCCAGGGGGCAAGTCAGCCAGTAACGGGTCGGGAACGGTGTGCCGTCGTCGAGGAATGGAGGCACCCGGACCACCACCGGCATCCCCAAATGGCACCGGGCGACCACCTCGACCTCGGAGCGAAGAGGGCGCTCGATCTGGGCTTCGACGACGGTGCGGGTGGACATGTGGAGGGAGTGTGGTCGATTGGGACACCCAAGAATCAAGAGTCAAGAATCAAGAATCGTCTTGGCTCTTGATTCTTGGCTCTTGATCCCCTGAGTTCCGCAGCAGCTACTCCTCCACCAGATCCCCGCCTGTGAGGAAATTCCATACTTTGCGCCACCACGGCGGCGACTTCTCCAGCGCGACATCGGGTTCCAGGTCGGCGGGTTCGCTGCCCGGTGGCACCACCGCCACGTAGGCGACGTCACCGGGCATCACCAGACCGAACTGCTCGCGGGCCAGCCGCTCGACCTCCTGGGGCGACTCGAGAGCGCCGATCTGCTGCTCCAGCCGGCGGTTCTCCTCGATCAGGGCGTCGAGCTGCGCCTCGGCCAGCTCTACCGACCTGCGCTGGGCGATGATCTGACGAAATGGGAAGACTCCTGCCGCCCCCGCCACGAGCGCGACGACGAAGCTGAGGACCACGAAGGAACGGACGCCCAAGCCCCTCCTCTCTGCCTTCATCTCGACCACCTCGGATACGGCGCGGTCCCGGCGTAGCGCGCCCCCGACCCGAGGCGTTCCTCGATGCGAAGCAACTGGTTGTACTTGGCGGTTCGCTCCCCTCGGGCGGGCGCGCCGGTCTTGATCTGCCCGGCATTGGTGGCCACCACCAGGTGGGAGATGAAGGTGTCCTCGGTCTCACCCGACCGATGGCTCACCACCCGGCCATACGACGAGCGCTCGGCGAGCTGCATCGTGTGCAGCGTCTCGGAGAGGGTGCCGATCTGGTTGAGCTTGATCAGGATGGCGTTGGCCGCGCCGACGCCGATGCCACGCCGCAGCAGGTCCTGGTTGGTCACGAACACGTCGTCGCCGACGATTTGGATGCGCCCACCGAGCCGCTCGGTGATGGCGACCCACCCATCCCAGTCGTCCTCTGCAAGCCCATCCTCGATGGAGACGATCGGGAAGTCGGCGACGAGCCCGGCCAGGTAATCGACCATCTCCTCCGATCTGAGGTTGCGCCCTTCGAGGACGTACCGCCCCTCACGGTGGAGCTCGTTGGCGGCGACGTCGATGGCGAACGCCACCTGGTTCCCCACCTCGTAGCCGGCTGCGGCAGTGGCTTCGACCAGGATCTCGAGGGCGTGCCGGTTCTCCACCAGATTGGGGGCGAACCCTCCCTCGTCGCCGACGTTGGTGGCCAGGCCCCGGCCCGCCAGCACCTTGCGCAGAGCGTGGTAGATCTCGACTCCGGCGCGGAGTGCCTCCCGGTAGGTGCCGAACCCGGCGGGGACCAGCATGAACTCCTGGATGTCGACCGAGTTCGCCGCATGGACGCCGCCGTTGAGGACGTTCAGCATCGGCACGGGGAGGGTGCGCGCCGGCGGTCCGCCCAGGTAACGGTAGAGCGGCAGGCCCGCAGCGGTTGCTGCGGCGCGGGCCACGGCGAGTGACACCGCCAGGATGGCGTTGGCGCCGAGCTTCCCCTTGTTGGGGGTGCCATCGAGGTCGCGCATCGCCAGGTCGATCGACTCCTGGTCGAGCGCATCCCGGCCGGTCAGCAGCGGGGCGATCTGGTCGTTGACGTTCTGGACGGCCCGCGTCACGCCCTTGCCGCCGTAGCGGCTTCCGCCATCCCGAAGCTCTACGGCTTCGAGTGCCCCCGTCGATGCTCCCGACGGAACGGCCGCACGGCCGAAGTGCCCGCCAGCAAGGAACACCTCGGCCTCGACGGTCGGGTTCCCCCGGGAGTCGAGGACTTCGCGGGCCCGGATCGATGTGATGGTCGTCACGGGCCCTCCTGGCGAAGAACCGTATCACTCGGCTCGAACAACTCCGAGTCAAGTCGCAAGGCTCTTCGTTACCCGTTGCCCGTTCCCCGTTACCCGAGCGCCTCCCGACGCCTGAACTGCCTGAGGCGGGTCAGCATGGCTCGGATTCGAGCAAGGTCCCTGTTGAGTTCTCCCCACATGTCGGGAGAGAGGTATCCGAGGTCTCGGGCAAGGAGCAGCTGATCCTCCACCTCGTTGGCCGAGCCCAGTGCGTAGTTGAGGAATCGGGCGTAGTCCCGCCGTGACTCGCGGCCGGCACCCTCGGATCGAGGAGGCCGCTCTGCGTGTCTGATCCACGAGCGAGAAACGCTCCGGCTTGGGGTATCCGTTGGTGGCTCGATAGATCGCCAGCCGGGTCGCATGTGCCAACTGCCACGCCTCGAGATTGCGGCGGTCGCTCATCGCCGAAGCCAGCCAGATCCCCATCGGCATGTCAAGACCCCACACGCCCGGGTAACGGGGAACGGGCAACGAGGGCTTACTCGAGAAAAGCATCATTCGTCCCGCTTGGCGGCTTCCCACAACGCGTCCATCTCCTCGAGGGTCATGCCGGCGGGGTCGCCGGCCGCCTCGACCACCCGGAACCTGCGGTCGAAGCGGTCGGCGGCGGTGCGCAGCGACTGCTCGGGGTCGACGCCGAGACGGCGGGCGAGGTTGACCACCGAGAACAGGAGGTCGCCGATCTCGGCGGCAACGAGCTCCCGGTCGCCGTCACCCGCCGCTTCGATCACCTCCCCGATCTCCTCCCGGACCTTGGCGATCACCCCGTCGACGTCGGGCCAGTCGAAGCCGACACCCGAGGCCCGGGCCTGAAGCTCGTGGGCCCGGGCCAGCGCCGGCATCGAACGCGGGATCCCGTCCAACAGCGAGTCGCGGCCCTTCTCCTCGCGCTTCAGCCGATCCCAGTTGGCCAGGACGTGTTCGGCGGTCTCGGCCTCCACGTCTCCGAACACGTGGGGATGCCGGGCGACCAGCTTCCGCCTGATCGATTCGGCGACCTCCTCGACGCCGAAGACCCCCGCCTCGGCGGCCAGTGTGGCGTGAAACACCACCTGGAGGAGAAGGTCGCCCAGCTCTTCCTCGAGATCGAGATATGAGGGAAGGTCCGCCTCGCCGCGGGGAGCCTCCGCGGGCAGCGCCTCGATGGCCTCGATCGTCTCGTAGGCCTCTTCGAGCAAATGCTTGGCGAGGCTGTGGTGGGTCTGCTCACGATCCCACGGGCACTCGGCTCGCAGACGGGCGTTGGTCTGCACCAGGCCGGGCCAGCCGGGGGCGGCCACGTTCAGGTAGAACGACACTCGCAGGCCGGCATGGTGGTCACGGAGCTGCCCGATGGCGAGCGTCGTGACCGACTCCTCGGGCGCACCGAGATCGGCCAACCGGGTAATCGGGGTGTCGTGAGGCAACAGCGCCAGCAAGGCGTCGCGGACCGCGTCGAGCGAGGCCCGGCCGTCGACCTGGGCGAACACGGTGGGGAGGTGGAGCAGCAGCGGCTTGGGCAGGTCCTGAGCGTCGAGCACCTGGACCCCCCTCGCCAATGGGTCGAGGCCGACCCGGGCGAACGCCAAATCGAGGAAGGATTCGCCCGGGTACATCTCCAGGTCGGTGGCCTCGCCGCGGAGGATGGCGACGGTCCGCTCCCCGACGAGTGCGCTGCCCGGCACCGCGTAGGTCACCGGGCCGCCCGACGCCAGCGCCAGAACCCGGTCGGCAATCGACCGGTAGACCGTGTCGAAGTCCTCACCCGACTCGTAGAGATCGTCGCACCCGATCACCTCTCGCCGCGACGCCAGCTCGGCCGCACCCGGGTGGTGCCGGGTCCGCAGGACCAACGGGACCGCCTGATCGAAGAGGAGTTCGAGCACCGGTGCCGGCAGACGGTCGAGCCCGGCCGGACCGAGACCGACGACTCTCATGGGGCCGCTCACTCGCTGGGGGGAAGGATCCCGAAGGCCGTCCACACCCCATACCGCGGGTCGAGCTCGACGTCGGCCGCCTGCAGCTTCTGGGAGATCCACTGCTCCCAGAGACCGGTGACCTCGGTCCGGGTCATGAACGCCCTCGGATCGGCGGTGACCTCCTCGCGGGTCGCCTCGGTGCGCTCTCTCACCAGGATCACGTGGTAGCCGAACTGCGACTGCACCGGCCCGAAGGGCTCGCCCACGGGGCCCTCGAGGATCGCCACGGCGAACTCCTCGACGTAGGCGTTGGCGAGGCGGCAGTCGAGGTCGCCCTGAGGCGGGCGAGAGGAATCGGTCGAAACCTCGTCGGCGACCACCCCGAAGTCCTCGCCCGCCTCGAGGCGATCGAGCACCGCCTCGGCATCCTCCTCGACGACGGACAGGATGTGACTGGCACACACGGTGGTGTAGTCGGCCGGGTCGGTGAGGATCTGATCGACGAGCGAAGGATTCACTGTCAGGTTGCGCAACGCCACCTCGCGAATGACGGCGACCTCGGCATTGTGGCGCAGCATCAGCGCTCCGGCCCCGGGTATCCCGAGATATGCGGCGGGGGTCAGCTGCTCGGCGTTCATCTGATCGATCATGGCTTGCTCGACCCCATCGATCTCGACCCCTTCGAGCTCGGCTGCGAAGTCGGCGGCGAGGCCCTCGATCAGGATCGCCTTGGCGACGAGCCCGAACAGCGTGGCCCGGAGAGCCTCGTCGATGGTGAGGCTGTCGGATTCGTACAGATCGGCGAGATCACCCTCGGCGATCACCGTCTCGCCGACGGTGGCGATCTCGGCGCCGCGCCCGCTCGAGCAGGCAGAGGCGGCGAGCGCGAGGGCGGAGATGATGATGAGGGTGCGGCGCACGGGAGTCATCCGTCGTCGGGGGGCCACATTGTACGGATGAAGTCCGCCAAGCGAGTCGCTGGAGCTTCCGGGGAGAGCGGCACGAACAACGCCCGGTCCCGGAGCACGGCCTTGGGAGCGATTCGTTGAAGCCGCACCTCCTGGGAGGCGGTGAGCTGCACGGGGGCCAGACGGACCTCG
>JAUYIV010000235.1 GCA_030688105.1 Actinomycetota bacterium
GGTGCTCGCCGAAACGGTATCGCTCGGGCTCGCCGACACCTTCGACCGGGACCGGTTCGCGTCTGACGATGCGCCCGCCTACGACCGAGCGGCAGCCGAGTGGTTCTCGGCCACGAGCAGGTCGATCCACACCGTGTTCGACCGCCACCGTGCCACCCTCGACCGCGATCCCGGGCCGATCCTGGTCTGGCCCCACGGATTCGACATGTCCTTCGAGTGGTTCGGGAGCAAGGTGGTGCTCGGCGAGACGGGGTCGACGGCGGCCGCCCAGCTGAACCTCGGCTTCTACCCCGGCGAGGAGCCCTACTTCTACTCGAACCCGTGGCCGTTCGACGATCGGCTAGTCGATACGCCCTTGCCCGCCGGAGCGGCGTGGCACACCGAAGGCTGGAAGGGGACGATCCTGCCGTACGACTCGCTCGTCGCCGACGAGGACTGGGCCGCTCGCCTCCTCGAGTACGCCGCCGCGGTGCATCGCATCGCCCGGCCCACTCTGATGGCCTGAGTCGGCTCAGCCGCCTAGGGCAGGTACTGCTCGACTGCCTCGGTGATCTCACCCTCGTTGATGTACAGCCAGACCCCGCAGAACTCGCCCGGGCATGGCCAGTCTTCATCCGGCCCGGGCCAGTCGGCCATCGACATCGGGGTCGGTTCGAAGTTCCCCGAGCTGCTGTCGAGCCAATACATCGTCGCCGCGGTCGCCATCGGTACGTCGAACGTCAGCGGGTTCTGGTTCCTGATGTAGTAGTCGTTGTTGACCTCGACCCCGTCGGCAGCACCTTCCGTGTAGGCGATGTCGCCGAAGAAGAAGCAGGCCATGTCGAACTCGATGGATGATCCATCGGTCGCCAGGACGAATCCGAACCAGATTCCATCGGGGATCACCGTGTTGCTCCCTGGAACGCAGCCCGAACCGCTGGCGCCGTTGCTCCCCGGCAGGGGCTGGGCCGGGAAGAGACTCGGATCGGCGAGCACATAAGGCCCTCCCGAGGGCACCGCGGTCGTGGTGGTCGTGTCCGCTGGGATCGTGGTCGTTGCGATCGTGGTCGTGCCAACGGGGGCGCTGGTGGTGGAGGAGGGCGTCGTTGTCGTGGTCAGCGGGGGTACGGCGTCGGTCGTGGAGGTCGTGTCCGTGGCGCCGTCGCCGCACGCCCCTGACACGAGCAACAACCCGATCAGAGGGATGAGACGCCGGAACATCTGCTGCCTCCTGGTTTCGTTCACAGTATTCCTCTCATCGGCTCTGGGAACACGCCGAATGACCCTGATGTTGGGGGTGGCATGACCGAACCCGTCACCGCGGAACGCTCGCCCCTTGCCGTCCTCGATGGCACCCGCACCCTGGAGGGGGAGGGGTTCCTCGTAACGCGGCCTTTCCCCACGGCCCGTCTCGACCACATCGGGCCATTCCTGCTCCTCGACGAGATGGGGCCCGCCGACAACGCCCCCGGCGAAGCCAAAGGGGCACCGGACCACCCGCACCGGGGCTTCGAGACGGTCACCTACGTGCTCTCGGGCGAGATCGAGCACAAGGACTCACAGGGCAACCGCGGCCTGATCACCCCCGGCGACGTCCAGTGGATGACCGCCGGATCGGGGATCGTCCACTCCGAGATGCCGTCGCCGCTGATCATGTCCGACGGTGGCAAAGTCCACGGCTTCCAACTCTGGGTCAACCTGCCACGCTCGGCGAAGATGCGCGCCCCGAGGTATCAAGATCTTCTCCGCAAGGACATCCCGGTCGTCGACATCGACGGAGGACAGGCGGTCCTCATCGCCGGTGAGGCCTACGGCCACACTGGCCCCGCCGACACCCACCTCCCGATCACCTACCTCCACGTACGACTCCTCCCGGAGTCCGAGACGGTGGTCGAGATCGACCCGGGGCATGTCGCCTTCGTGTACGCCTTCGACGGCTCCGGCGACGCCGGGGCGGCCCGGGGAGCCCTCTCGAAGGGCCAGATGGCGGTCTTCGACGCCGGAGGGGGCCCGGATCCCGCTGCGATCCGGCGCCGGCGGCCTGGACCTGCTCATCGGTTCTGCCGAGCCCCTGACCGACCCGGTGGTGCGCTACGGGCCGTTCGTGATGAACACCCGCGAGGAGATCCTGAAGGCGTTCGAGGACTACCAGGAGGGTCGCATGGGTCAGATCGAGGCGACGTTCGAGTAGCAGGACTCAAGAGCCAAGAATCAAGCAAGACCCCTCTTGACTCTTGATTCTTGATTCCTTCACAGGTCGCGAGCCATGACCCCTTCGCCGATCTCGCGGAAACCCATCGACTCGTAGAAGCTCGGCGTGCCCTTGTAGGCGGCGGCGGCCGATCTGGCATTCTCGACGGGATACGCCTCCACCCGCCGATACCCCTGGCTCGGAAGCTCCGCCAGGGCGCTCTCCAGCAGGCGCCGCGCTATCCCAAAGCCGCGATACGCCGGGGCGACCATGAAGCAGACCACGCTGGCGGTGCCCTCGTCGTCTTCGCCGCCGGAGGCATGCTCGGGGAACTCGCCGCGGGCGTTGGCGTTGCACCACCCGACGACACGCCGACCCTCGTACGCCAGAAAGCCGCGCTGCCTCCCAGAGTCGATCCGCTGCTCCACCTCGGCCCGGGTTGCCTGCCAGCGTCGCTCTCCCCACGGCGGGTCGACGCCGATCACGTGGTGAAACAGGCAATAGC
>JAUYIV010000245.1 GCA_030688105.1 Actinomycetota bacterium
CTCGGCGCCGTCGCGGTGCTCGCCGTCTACGTCATCTGGGAACTGATCACGGAGGACTACTTCGTCACGATCTCGGCGATCCTGCTCGCCGTGTTCGTGCTCGGGGTCCTGTGGCTGAAGCTCAACCGCCCTGGCATGAGCTGGAGCGTCCCGTACCGTTCGCTGCTGCGGGTGGCGGGCTATCTGCTCCTGACGGTCGGGGTCGTGGTGTTCATCGACGAGCTGAAGGCGGACATCTTCGATGCCCCGGGGGGCACCATCGCCGGCGCGCTGGTGTTCTACGCAGGGTGTGTGCTGTCCGGTTTCGGCGCCAAGCAGCTCGACTGATCGCGCAGGACCTCGGGCCCCTCCCCGGGCGTCGTCGGGTGGGATGTGGGCATTGGTGATGCTGTGGCGCGGCTGAGGCCGAGATCGTCGAGCTGATCCGGTCGCTGCCCGCTCCGACGGCCTAGCCGTCGAGCAGCGCGAACCCTTCTTGAGGGATGTCGAGCCCGACCGTCTGGCCGGGTTCGACGCGTTCGTGGTGGACAAGGGTGATCTCGCCGCCGGGCACGTTCACGCGGAGCGCATGACCGGGACCGCGGAAGGTCGAGTCCTCCACCACCCCTCGCACGGCGCCGTCGGCGGCGATCCGCACCGCCTCCTCGCGGACGATCGCCCGGGCGCGGCGCCCCTCGCCGCGGCCGAGGTGGATGCCGTCACGGTTCACGGTCACGTCGACGATCGTCGTCAGGCCGAGGAGACGGGCCGCCGCCTCGGTCCCGGGGGCGCGCCAGAGGAGCTCCGGGGGGCCGAAACGGATGACCGTCCCATCGTGGAGCAGTGCGATCCGATCGGCGACGGCGAACGCCTCGTCCGGATCGTGCGTGACGTGGAGCGCCGGGATCCCGGCCGAGCGGAGCGCCGCCCTCAGATCGGCGGCCAACTCGCGTCGGAACGCCCGGTCCAGCGATCCCAGCGGCTCGTCGAGGAGCAGCAGCCTTGGCCGGGGGGCGAGGGCGCGCGCCACCGCCACCCTCTGCGCCTGGCCGCCGGACAACTCACCGACACGGCGCGTCTCATACCCGGCGAGGCCGACCCGCTCCAACTCCTCGCTCACCCGGGAGCGTTTCTCGGACTCGGGCATGTCCGGAATCCCAAACCCGACGTTCCCGGCCACGTCGAGGTGGGGGAACAGGGCGAAGTCCTGGAACACCATGCCGAAGCCCCGCTGGTGGGGCGGCGTCGCCGCCAGATCATGCCCCTCCCACACCACCGTTCCCGACTCGGGTCGATGCAGCCCCGCCACCACGCGCAGCAGCGTCGTCTTGCCCGACCCGCTCGCCCCGAGGACCGCCACGATCTCGGAAGGTCCCACCGTCAGGCAGACGCCCGCGAGCACCTCGAGCTGTCCGAAGCGGGCGGCGATGTCTCGCAACTCCAGCATCAAAAGGCCCCGGGGCCGGGGAACCGGGCTCGTTCCACCGCCATGATGGCCGCCGCAGTGATCGCCATCAGCAGCACGCTCAACGCCATCGCCTGCCCGAAGTTGAGGACCCCGGGCCGCCCCAGGAATCGATAGATGGCGATGGGGATGGTGGGCCCGCCCGGGCGAGCCAGGAAGATGGTGGCCCCGAACTCCCCGAGCGACACCGCAAAGGCAAAGGCTGCCCCGACCGCGGCGACCCGCGACACGATGGGCAGGTCGACCTCGCGGAACGTCCTGGCGGGTGATGCTCCGAGCGTCGCCGCTGCCTCACGCAGCCGTCCCCGCACCGCCCGGAGCACCGGGACGGAGGCCCTCACCACGAACGGGGTGGCCACCAGGGCGTGGGCGATGGGGACCAGGGCCCGCGACGCCCGGAGGTCGACGGGGGAGTCGAGGGCGATGAGGAACCCGAAGCCGATGGTCACCGCCGAAGTCCCCAGGGGCAGCATCAGGAGGGTGTCGAACCATCGCGAGATCCGGCCGCGCCGCGCCGCGATCAGGACCGCGGCGGGGAGGCCCACCCCGAGGGCGATGAGCGTCGCCGCCACCGCGAACCCCAGTGAGTTGCCGACGGCTGCGCCGACCGGTACCAGGGCATCGGATCGGAGCGCCCGGTATGCCTGGAGGCCGAAGCCGCCCCCGGCGGTGAGCGACCGCCAGACCAGGACGAGCGGTGGTCCGATGACGATGACCCCGGTCCCCCCGAGAATCCCCGCCACCAGGCCCCGCTCCCTTCCGGTCTGAATCCGCCGTGCCGTCTCCTGCACCGGTCGCAGGGTCTGCTCGACGGTGTGCCGCTCCTGGTAGCGGGAATATGCGGTGAGGGCGGCGACGACGCCGACCATCTGGAGGAGGGCGAGCACGGCGGCGGCGGGCAGGTCGAGGAACAGCGCCGACCGGCGATAGATCTCCACCTCGACGGTGGCGATGCGGGGGCCGCCGAGGATCAGCACGGTACCGAAGGACGTCAGCGTGAAGAGGAACACGATCGACGATGCCGCGGCGAGAGCGGGTCGGAGAAGGGGGAGGGTCACCCGGGTGAAGGTCTGCCACGGGGAGGCGCCGAGCGAGCGGGCGGCGTCTTCGAGGCGCGGGTCGAGATGGCCCCAGACCCCCCCGACGACTCGCACGACGACGGCGATGTTGAAGAACACATGGGCGCCGAGGATCGCCCACACCGTCCCGTGGAGGTCGACGCCGAGAACGCCGCTGGGGCCGACCAGCGCCAGGAAGGCGGTGCCGACCACGACGGTGGGTAGCACGAACGGCACCGTCGCCACCGCCCGCACCAGGCTTCGGCCGCGAAAATCGAAGCGGGCCAGCACCCAGGTGGCGGGCATCGCCACCAGCACCGTGAGCACGGTCGAGACGACGGCCTGCCACAGCGTGAACCACGCCACCCCCAGCAGGCGTTCATTGGTGAGGACACGGGTGAAGGCCTTCCCGCCTTCCTCCACCAGCCCGGTGGCGAGGATGGACGCCACCGGCCATACGAAGAACGCCAGCAGGAACAGCACCGGGACGACGGCGAGCCCGATCGCCGTCCGGCGGCTCACCGCAGCACCACGTCTGCCCACTCGGTCAGCCAGCGGTCCCGGTTGGCCTCGATCTCCTCGGGCGAGAGCCCCGGCGGCGCCTCGGACGGCCGGTCGCCGAACCACGCCGGCAGCTCGGCATCGGTGCGGACCGGATAGACGAACATATTCCCCGGTACGTCCTCCTGGAACTCGATGCTCAGCATGAACTCGAGGAACAACTCCGCGTTCTGAGGATGCTTGGCGCCGCGGAGGATGCCGGCGAACTCGATCTGCCGGAAGCAGCCGTCACGGATCACTGCGGTGGAGGTCTCCGGGATCGGCGGCTCGGCTCCGATGACCTCGGCGGCGGGGGAGGTGGCGTACGACACCACGATCGGGCGGTCGCCGTCGCCGGCACCGGAGAACATCCCGTAGTAAGCCGTGCCCCAATCCGGAGCGATGGCCACGTCGTTGGCTCGGAGGTCGGCCCAATAGTCCCTCCACGTGTACTCGCCGGACTCACCGAAGCGGGCGATGGTGGCGAGCATGAACGCCAGGCCGGGAGATGAGATCGACGGATCCTCCACCACCAGCATTCCGCGGTAGCGCGGGTCGGCGAGGTCTTCCAGAGTCGCCGGAGCCGCCAGCTCGTCGCCGAACGCGCTCTTGTCGTAGTTGAGGCACACGTCCCCGAAGTCGACGGGCGTCACATGCGGGTCGAGTTCGAACTCGTCGGGGATCTGGGGGATGAGCGCCGACTCGTAGCGCACGAACAGGTCGGCTTCGAGGGCACGCGACAGCAGGGTGTTGTCCACCCCAAAAAGCACGTCGGCGACCGGGTTGCCCGCGGTGAGCACCGCCTCGTTGACGATCAGGCCGGCATCACCGCCGCGCAGGATCCGGACCTCGATGCCCGTCTGCTCGGTGAAGAGGGCGATCACCTCGTCGGAGACGGCGAAGAAGTCGTGGGCGACCACGGCCACCACCGGCTCTTCGGCCGTGCATGAGGGCATGAGCATGGCGAGTGCCGCCATGGCGGCGATCAGGCGTTTCATGGGGATGTTCCTCTCGTATGGATCACCAGGGCGCGGCCGTCGGAGATGGAGATCTCCGCGGTGGGCTCGGTGAGGCGGTTGCTGACGCTCCGGCTCGAGTCAGTGTCGAGAAGCTCGCCCGCGAGTTCCCACTGCAACCCGCGGGACGAGACGGTGGCCGACCCGCCGACGGGGATGATCGAGACCAGGTCACCCGGCTCGCCTTCCACGGTGGTCGAGTCGTGGAGCGGGACCACGCGGCTGGGCCCGGTACGCCACTCGAGGCGCAGGCCGGCATAGCGCGGCGCGGCGACCAGACCGGCGTTGGCGAGGAGATGGTCGATCCGGTCGATGGCGGTCCCTCCGACGATCATCACCCGGGTGAAGCCGCGCGCCGCGGCGGCGTCGAGGGCCAGCTCGAGGTCGGTGGCGTCCTTGTCCTCGGGGTGGGCCTCGACGACGGCACCGTTCCGCCTGGCGAGGTCGAGCGCGGCGGCATCCACCGAATCGAGATCGCCCACCACGAGATCGACCTCGAGACCAAGCCGGCCGGCCATCGCCAGCCCGCCGTCGGCGGCGATCACGAACCCGGGGTGGGGGACCGGGTCCACGGGCAGCGCGGCGTCGCCTCCGGCGAGGACGAGGCACATCTGGTCGGTCACGTCTCCCTCCGCTGGCATTACCCAGATCAGGTTCGGTCGGGTCGGTGGCGGGGCGGCCACCCTCTCAGCTCGGCTCACCCGAGCTCCCCGGAACGCGTAAGTCAGTGTAGGGAGTTGTTTGGGGCTCCGGCGCGGTGGGGGCGATACGCGATTCCCCCTTGACAATCTGACAGCACTGTGACATCATATCGCTGTCACAATGACACTGAAGTGACGGGAGGCGGAGTAATGTTGATGTCGACCCACACGATGCAGGCGCTGCATGAGGAACGGCAGCGCCGGACCAAGGCCACGCACCGTCGATCGAGCGAGGCGACCCGTCGGGACCGCGCCCAGGTGGACCCGGCGGCCGCTCGGTTCGCACAACCGGCGACGGTCGGCCGATGACTCAGGAGGCCCGGATGGACACCACGATGGCCATGGCGAGGCTGCAGGGAGCAATCGAGCAGCAGGTGCTCGTCGCCGGAGGAGACGCCGAGGTCGAGACTGCCGCCCGCGCCATTCTCAATGCTCTCGAGCCGGCGGTGCGCCAGCTCGCCTACGACCTCGCCGAGCAGGCCGCCGCCGAAGTGGCCGGGCAACTCGGCGGGTACGACGTCGACGTCGTCCTCTCCGCGGGTGAGCCGGCCATCCGGGTGCGCCCGCTGGAGACTGCGGAGGCGCCGGGCGGCGAATCGCTCGACGCCCGGATCACCCTGCGGCTGCCCCCCACGCTCAAGGAGCTGGTCGAGTCGGCCGCGGAAGAGCGGGGCGAGTCGGTCAACTCATGGTTGATCAAGACCCTGTCCTTCAAGGCCGACACCCGTGGGAAGTCCCGCACCATTCAGGGGACGATCGAGACATGAAGGAATTCCGCTTCACGACATCCGGCACTCCGACGATCTCGCTGCGGTTGCCGTCGGGCCGGGTGCGGGTTCTCCATGGCGATCCGCGCGAACTCGTCATCCAACTCGACGGTCGCTCGTCCACCGTCGACAGATTCATCGTGGAGGACCGCGGCGGAGAGATCGTGATCGAGCCGGAGCGGTCGTCGAAGGGCCGCTGGGCGTCGGTCGAGGTCACCATCTGGGTGGGTGAGCCGATCCACTTTCGCGGTCGGATCGTGGCTGCCGACTTCACGTCTGCGGTCGACCTCGCCTCGGTCCACGTCGAGAGCGCGTCGGGCGACATCGGCGTCGACGAAGTCGCCGGCGATGCCACGGTGCGAGCCGCCTCGGGCGACATCCGAGCGGGGACAGTCGGCGGGGACCTTGACGTGGCTGCCGCGTCGGGTGATGTCCGCGTCGGGCATGTCAAAGGTTCGACGTCCGTCAAGACGGCTTCGGGCGACGTCAAGGTCGGATCGGCCGACGGCGAGTTCACGGCGAAATCCGCGTCGGGAAGCATTTTCGTGACCCGCTTCGACGGCCCATCTTTCGACGCCAAGAGCCTCTCGGGTGATGTCAGCCTCGGGGTCCCGCCCGGGCGTCGCTTCGATGTCACCTTCCACACGCTCAGCGGCGAGGTGCGTACCGACTTCCCGGTGGACCAGGGCGATCAGGGCGGGGGCGCCGCCCCGGCACGGCTGGCGATCAGAACGATCTCCGGCGACATCACAGTCCAGGGCGCCCCAGCGCGCTAGCAAGCGTCAGATTCAGGATTCAAGAGGCTCTTGGCTCTCGAATCTCTTCGCTATCGCCACCGCCGCCTCAAAAGCCGGAACCGCACCCTCGGCGAACACCGCATGGCCCCGGCCGCACGCATGGAACAGGTCGTCGGCGAAGAGGGTCTTGTCCTCACGAAAGGCCGTGAGCATTCGGCCCCTGGTGTGCACCTTGACGGCGCGTTCGCTGGATACCGCCACATCGCGGCACACCCGGTCGAAGATCTCCGACCTCCGGGTGGCGATGCGGCGGAGTGTGGGCGGCAGCCGCGGAATCGAGCCGAGGTCTCCCATGCCGTAGATGACAACGGAGGCACCGGCCTCCTCGAGCCTCTCGACGATCTCGGTCAGCTCGAGGCGGAATCGGCCGGGGCGCGTGCCGCGAAGCGCGTCGTTCGATCCCACGGAGACAGAAGCGACGTGGGGGCGGAGCCGAATCGCCTCGGCCAGCTGGCCGTCGATGACGTCACGGGCCTTCGCGCCGCCCACGGCGAGGCTGATGAGCTCGACGCGGTACCGATCGGCGAAGCCTTTGGCCACCGAGCGGATCCAGACATCGTCGAGGTCCTCGACGCCGGGTGCGGTGACGGATGAGTCCCCGAGTGCCACGATGCGGAGTGGCGGGCTCGACGGATCGCCGAACACCCCGGAGGCATCCTGGTTCTGGAACGTGGGCAGATCGCGGCGATACACCGCTCGCACAAGCTCCCCGGCGACCACCGCAGCTGCCGCCACGGGAAGCGCCGACGCCACCTTCCGCTTCACGACCATGCCGACACCGGATGATACCGGCTCGACCACCTCCGGCCTACCCTCCCGGAAAAGGAGATGGGATGCGTCTGGGGCTCAACCTCGGGTACGCCGGGGCACGGGTGGAACCGCGTCTCGACCTGGTCGTCGAGGCCGATCGCCTCGGGTACCACTCGGTCTGGGTGGCCGAGGTCTACGGCAGCGACGCGGTGTCGATGCTCGCCTGGTACGGAGCCTCCACCGAGAAGATCCACCTCGGCAGCGCGATCCTCCAGATGCCGGCGCGTACGCCGGCGATGACCGCCATGACCGCGGTCACCCTGTCCGAGCTCTCCGGTGGACGCTTCCTCCTCGGACTCGGCATGTCGGGGCCCCAGGTGGTCGAGGGGTGGCACGGGGTGCCGTATGGGAAGCCGCTCGGCGTGACCCGGGAATACGTGTCGATTCTCCGCTCGGCCTTCGCCCGGGACAAGCTCGAGCATCGCGGCGAGCACTACCGGATCCCGTTCGATGGGCCTGGCTCCTCGGGGCTCGGGCGGGCGCTTCGCCTCACCGTCCACCCCACCCACGACATACCGATCTATCTGGCTGCGATCGGCCCGAAAAACGTGTCGCTGGCGGCGGAGATCGCCGACGGATGGCTGCCGTTCTGGTATTCCCCGTTTCGGGCGGCCGACGTCTTCCGCGGCGCCCTCGAGGACGGATTCGCCAGGTCGGGTGACCCCGGGAAGCGGGATCGCTTCGACATCGCCCCGACGGTCCCCGCCGTGGTGACCGACGAGACCGAGCAGGCCCTCAGGGGCGTCAAGCCACTCCTCGCTTTGTACGTGGGGGGCATGGGGGCTCGCGGCAGGAACTTCTACTTCGACCTGGTGTGCCGGTACGGGTACGAGGAACAGGCGACCCGGATCCAGGACCTCTATCTGGCCGGGAAGAGAGCGGCGGCGGTGGCGGCGGTGCCCGATTCCCTCGTCGAAGAAGTCGCGCTGATCGGCCCGCCGGCGGCACTGCGTGACAAACTCGAGGCATGGACGGAATCGGGAGTCTCCACGTTGTGCGTCATCGCCCATGATGTCGACACCCTGCGCACCCTCGCCGAACTGGTGCTCTAGGAGCGTGCGGCAGCGGGCTCGCCCCCGGAATCGCCCATCGGCTTGCCGAGGGCCAAAAAGGTGATGGGACCGGCGACCCGTTGGTGTACGCCCTCAGCGCCGGCCGAGGTGGCGTGCCCCGAGGCGATCGGCCACCTGCCATGCCAACCCGGCCAGTGCGAACGCCACCACGGCCCAAACCACCACCGACCACTCACCGTATGCCGTGGCGGCGAGGACCAGAAGGGCACCGCCCATCGCCAGCGCGCCGCCGGCGATCGAGATCGGCCTTCCCAGCCAATCGGGGATTCGCTCCGTCAGCCGTTCGATCAGCACCCACGCAGAATACCTGCCGGTGCCCGGAGTGAAGG
>JAUYIV010000068.1 GCA_030688105.1 Actinomycetota bacterium
ATGAAGACCATGTCGGCGCCACGCAAGAAGTCCTCGATGTCGTCCCGATGAGCCTCGGCGGCCGTCCGGCCGATCTCGGGATCCGCTCCGGCTCCCAGTCCTCTGGTCAGCTCGCGGCCGATGTCGAGCTTCACATCCGCATCGGACATCAACAAGGCCTGCGCGTCCGTGTTGACGGCGACGAACTCGACGCCGCGCAGCCCGGCGTCGATCATCCGGTTGACGGCGTTGACCCCACCTCCGCCAACGCCGATGACCTTGATGACTGCCAAATAGCTCTGGAGACCGTCATTGGCCACCATGGGTTCTCCTCGGTGCTCGATCCACTGAAGCGGCCCACGACCACGTCCGGGGGCGGAAGGAAGGATACTCCACCCTCGACCCTTGCATCACGATTCTTCGTCCGAACCCTCGACTTCATGTCGAGAGTCATTCAGGATCAGGGCCGGCCTCGACGGTGACGTGAGGTCGATGGCGGCTCCCTGTGGCAGCTCGGCACCGAGCATGGCGAGGAGAGTCCTCGCCTTGTCCGCCAGATCGATGGGGTGGCCGAGCCTCACCTGGTGGCTCAGCGCCTCGGTCCACATCTCTGCGCCCCTCATCTCCAGGACGAGGGTGCCGCCGATGGCATCCTCGAGCACCAGTGCCATCCCCACGATCTCGTGCCACGCCGGGTCGACGGGGCGAACCCCCGGATCCTGATCCGGGAACGCGATCGAGGCGCGGAGCAGCCCCTGGCGCGGCCGGCGGGCCCGGTCGACCACCGAACCGTCCTCGCCCACCAGCATCCAGCCCAGCACGCCTTCGATCCAGGCCACGGGACGACGTTCGAGCACCTCGACGACGAGCCGGTCCGGCCAGACCTTGGTGACCCGGGCGTCGAAGACCCACGGGTCGGCAAGCACCGCCCGTTCGAGGGCTCCGGTGTCGACCCAGAGCAGCAGCGCCCCCTCTCCCACCCCGGCACCATCGATAAGAGCACGAGTGTCCGACCGAACCGCGCCGACCACCTCGATCTCGGAGACGGAGACGTATGGGCTGTGTGCGAAGAGAGCTCCCGCGGCCAAGAGCAGGACCAGGGCAAGCCACCGCCACCATCCGTGCCGGCCCGGGGCCTCCACGGCGACCCTTGCTGCAGAGGGCGGCGCCTGGAGCGTCGTCATCGGGTGAACTCCCCGACGAATCTGATCTCGGTGGCCAGGGCGATGCCGGTCTGCTCGAGCACCCGACGGCGTACCTCCGCGACCAGATCGTGGACGTCCTGGGCGGTGGCGCCCTCGCCCGCAACGAAGAAGTTGGCATGCCGGCGACTCACCTCCGCCGCCCCGACCCGCAGACCCTTGAGGCCCGCGTCATCGATGATCCGGCCGGCGGAGTCGCCCGGGGGGTTCTTAAAGACACTGCCGGCATTGAGTGTCCCGCCGGGTTGATGCTCCCGGCGCCACCGGGTGATCTCGCGGATGACGGCGTCGGCTTCTGCGGGATCACGCTCGACGGTCCGAAACGTCGCCGAGACCACAAAGTCGCCATCGGTGAGATTGGAGTGGCGGTACGACATCTCGAGATCCGCAGGAGTCCGATCCCTGGCCACGGCATCGGCGAGATCGAACACCCGGGCCGTGACCATCCAGTCGGCGGTCTCGCTCCCATGGCAACCGGCGTTCATCCGCACCGCACCACCCACGCTGCCGGGGATCCCGGTGAAGAACTCGAGCCCGCCCCGCCCGGCGCGGGCCGACTCCCGAGCGAGCATCGGCAGTGCCGTCCCGGCCCCGGCGACGATCGACCCGTCCTCCCGACCCTGCCAACCCGTCATTCCGGGACCAGGCCGGATGACCACGCCGTCGAATCCCGAGTCGGACACCACGACGTTGCTGCCGCGCCCCAGGACGAGGATCGGAACCCCTTCGTCGGCCGCGAGACGCGACGCCAGACCGAGATCCTCCTCTCCGTCGGCAACCACCAGGAACCGGGCCCTGCCGCCGAACCTGTACGTGGTCAGCGGCGCCAGCGGCGCATCCTCGGTGACTTTGCCCCGATCAGCGAGAAGGGATCGCGCCGTCATTCGGCGTCGACCAGCAGTGGTGCGATCTCGTCGGCCACCAGGGTCACGTCCCCGGCGCCCATGATCAGGATGAAGTCGCCGCTCGCCACCTCGGCGGACACGGCTCTGGCGAGGTCGGCGCGCCGTGGGATGTAGGAGACATCGGCCCCCGAATCGGAGGCGGCGTCGGCGACCAGCCTCCCGGTGACGCCCGGGATCGGGGCTTCGCTCGCCGCGTACACATCCGTCACGAAGACACGGGCTGCTCCCGCCAGCGCCCGACCGAGCTCCTCCGCCATCTCCGAGGTTCGGCTGAAGCGGTGGGGCTGGAACACGGCGACGATCCTGCCTTCGTGGCCGAGTGCGGCGGCTTCGATGGTTGCTCTGATCTCGGTCGGGTGGATGGCATAGTCGTCGACGACGGTGACCCCGCCGATCCGGGCCCTCGTCTCGAACCGCCGGCGCACCCCCGCAAACTTCTCCAATCCGGCGGCGGCGGCGGCGACGTCGAAACCGAGCTCGCCGACCAGAGCCAGGACGCCGGCCGCATTGCGGGCCACGTGCGAGCCCGGCTTGGGAACCCTCACCGGAAGCGAGGCCCCGGGTCCCGACAGGTCGAAGCCCACCGATCCCGGACCGTGAGTGATGTTCGATATCCTCCAGGCGGCCTGATCGGAGGTGCCGTAGCCGACGACCCCACGGACCCGGGAGGCGATCGAGGCCGCACCAGGGTCATCGATCCCGGCGACCACGGGACCATCGACCGCGGCAGCCACCTCGACGAATGCACCTGTGAGGTCCGCGACGGAGCCGTAGTGATCGAGGTGGTCGGGCTCGACGTTCGTTATCACCAACCCCTTCAGGTCGAGGAAGAGGAAGGTCCCGAAGGCCTCGTCTGCTTCCAGGACGAAGAGCTCGCGTTCGCCGAGGTGGGCGTTGGTGGCGAGGTCGACCAGCTCGCCGCCGACCATGAACGACGGATCGCGGCCCAGGGCTCGCAAGGCGGCCACCATCATCGCCGTGCCCGTCGTCTTGCCGTGGGTCCCGGTCACTCCGATCGTCCGCAGTCGCGACGTCATGGCCTCGAGGAGCTTCGGCCGATCCCAGATGGCGACGCCGCGGTCCCGAGCGGCGCGAACCTCCGGATCGCGGTCGGGCACGGCACTGGAGGCGACGACCAGATCCCAGTCAGCGGCCAGCTCCGGCCGATGCCCGAACCATGCGGTGACGCCGGCGCCTGCCAGTGCGCTCAGGGCCGGTCCCGGCTTGATGTCCGAGCCCGTCACCTGGTGGCCGCATTGGGCGAGAATCTTGGCAAGACCGGACATGCCCGCACCACCGACACCGACCACGTGGACTCGCCTATAAGGCACGAGATCAGCCACCGGCCGCCTCCATGAGCCGACGGGCGATGATTCGGGCGGCGTGGGGCCGCCCCACTGCCCGAGCCGCATTGCTCATCCGGCCCAATCGCTCCGGGGACCCGAGCAGGCCGCCTACGAGGTCGGGCAGCCGCCCCAGCTCGCCCTGGCGGACGACCAAGGCTCCCCCGGCCGCAGACAGTTCACGGGTATTCCATTGCTGTGCGACTCGCTCCAGAGGTACCAGCACGGCCGGTGTGCCCGTGGCGGCGAGCTCGCTGACGGTCATCGCTCCGGCGCGGCACACCACCAGGTCGGCGGCGGCGTAGAAGTACTCCATTTCGGCCTCGAAGGGTCGGCACGACCACGGTACCCCGGCCTCGCCAGCGATCCGTGACATCTCACCGAAGGCATCCGGGCCGGTCAGGTGGACGATCGCCCCGACCGCCCCGAGCCGGGCAATCCGGGGCGCAGCCTGGTTGAGGACGCGCGCTCCCAGCGATCCCCCGAGGATGCCGACGACGGTCCCGGCCCGCTCCACACCGTACCTGCTACGGGCGTCGGACCGAAGCGCCTCCCGATCCGCCGCTGCGATCGCCGGCCGCAGCGGATTGCCGACGATCTCGCTGCGAGGCAGGCGCTCGGCGCGTCCGGGCAGACCCAGGAAGGTCGTCAGCGCCCTTCGGGCCGCAAACCGTGTCGCCAGGCCGGGGAGGGCGTTCTGTTCTTGGAGGAAGAACTGGAGGCCGGCCCGCCGTGCGGCCAGTGATGCCGGGACGGTCACATAGCCTCCCATTCCCAGCACCACCCGACTGGCTGCCATCCGCAGGTCCCCGGCCATCGATGCTGCGGTGCGACGGACCACCATCGGGATTCGAAGGTTTTCGAGGCTCACGGCGCGCCGGAGCCGGGCCAGCTGATATCCCTTGAATGGGAATCCGGAATCGGGAACGGCCTGCGCCTCGAACCGGTCACCGCCCAGGAACATGATCTCGTCGGGTGCCGCTCCGAGCTCCACCAGGGCGTCGGCGACCGATAGTGCCGGAAAGACGTGCCCGCCGGTCCCGGCCGCGGCGATCGCGAAGGTCACCGCGCCTCGATCGGACCGACATGCCGGGCCACCGACACGAGCACACCGACCCCGACGAGAGCCGCGACCAGGGCACTTCCACCCGCGGAGACAAACGGCAGGGGGACTCCGGTGATGGGCAGTATCCCGACGACGCC
>JAUYIV010000260.1 GCA_030688105.1 Actinomycetota bacterium
GGTGCGGGGGAGACTTGCATGAGGCCGGTGCCGAGGGTGACGACGTCGTCGGCGACGGTGGCGAGTTGCTCCCAGACGTAGACGCCGGGGTCGACGTCGAGGTCCTCGTCGGTGAGTTTGACGTCGACGGTGAAGCCGTCGGCGGAGGCGTCAGCGGTGAGCCCGGTTTTGGTGATGACGGACTCACCTTCCGCGTCCGCCCCAAGGCAACCGAAGCGTTTCCAGAGCCGGGGGACGATGCCGTGGTCAGCGTAGTCCAGTCATGGGCGGGTGACGGGGAGGTCGGCGATGATGAGATGGGTGGGTCGGTGGCGGAGGGTCCAGAGGCGGGCGCCGGCGAGCGCGTCGGCGGTGCCGGGGCCGGTGGTGGCGATTTCCTCGAGTTCGTCGAGGAGGGCCCAGCCTTCGGCGAGGGTGCCGGAGATGGCGATGCCGCCGTTGAGGAGGAGGGCGGGGACGTGGACGGGTCCGGGGCCGAAGATCCGCCAGGACACTCGGCCGGCTCGGTGTTTGCCGTAGAGGGCGAGGAGCTCGTCGTGGGTTCGTTTGCAGGCGTCACCGATGTCGGCCTCGGTGCGGGCGAGGGCGAAGGTGTAGCGGACGCCGCGGGCTTACGGTTTCCGGTTGCGGAGGTGTGCTCGGCTCACGATGCGATGGCCTTCCAGAGGTTGTGGCGGCCGTCGACGATGGTGTCGAGTGAGACGAAGGGCCGCAGCGTCAACGCTCGCCCGGGCAGAGTCGTGTCGGCCCCATCCCACCGCGACAAGACAACTCGAGCGACCATCGGCGCAGCATACGCCAGTCGTCGGTCCCAGGCCAGGGCACGGGCTCACCGCCATCCGGAGCTCAGACCATCAGACCAGAGCACCGAAGCAGACGACACTCGCAGACGGGTCGACCCCCCGCCGGCAAAACCGCGGCGAAGGAGCTCGGAGGGACCCCCGTCTGCCCCGCGCGTCTGGAAAGTCACAGTCACGCGATCACATTTCCGGTCACAGGTAGTCACATTCCGGGGGTATAGATCCCCCCCGGTTGTGACTCACACCGGTCACAGGCATTTAGTCACAGTGTGACCGCCTATGTTCATTGGGTTTTTGGGGGTCACAGCCGAGGTTTGTGACTGGGTTTGTGACTGGGCGTTGTGACTGGGTTGTGACCTGAGTCGGTCGCGCTCAGATCCGTGACTAGTCACCGGGGTCAGAATGGGGGGTGGTCGGGGGGTGTGAAGACGGTCCACAGGTCGTCGGTCTGACTGAACCCGTCGGACGATTCGAGGACTCGTTTCACTTGGGTGGGGTGGATTCCGAGGGCGCGGGCGATATCGGTTTGCCGGGTGGGGGGGTGGTCGGCCAGATAGTCGAGGATGGCATCGGCGTGGGCGGGCAGCTGCTCGGTCCCGGGGACGGGTCGTCCGGCCGACGAGTCGGCCAGCACGGTGACACCTTGGCCGCTGAACATCAGTTCGAGGATGAGCGGCTCAGTCCTCCGGGCATGGTTGTTGGCCTTGGTGTTGGTGAGGCGCAGCACCATCGACCCGGCCCGGTGTTCGGTGCGGAGCGACCAGCCGAGCCGGGCGGAGGCTTCCACGAACACCGACCCGAACGCCATGTCGGGGTCATCCCCTCGAATCGCCCCCTTGGAGATGTGGTCGATGAGCAACACCGGCATGTCCAAATGGTCGAGGGCCCGGGCCAGGTCCAAGATCCCTTCGGAGGACTCCGGGGCACCGGTTGTCGCCCGGCCTTTGGAGTCGATGACCACCAGGGCCGGTTTGAGCCGGGCGAGGGCGGGGGAGATGCCGGCCCGGCGGGCGGCGAACGGACCGGTCATCCGGTAATGCCGGATCGGATAGGCCAGGGTACCCACTTCGTTGCCGTCACAGATCCGGGCGATGCGGTGGCCGAAGGTGGCGGCGGGGGCCTCCCAGTCGAGGTAGGCGACCGGGCCGACTCGGGATGGTTCCATGCCCAACAGGGGGACCCCGGAGGCGATCGACACACAGGCGGCGGCCGCCAGATAGCTCTTGCCCGACCCTCCCCGGGCGTAGAGGACCGTGTACCCGTCGGTTTCGAGGAGGGGTGGCAGCAGCCAGGCGGGTTGTGGCCAGTCGGCGGCCGGGTCGATGTCGGTCCACTCCGGCTGTCCGAACGTGTCGAGGACCGCCGCGATCGCCGTCCGGAGGACGCCCGACCAGTCGGGGACACTCGTGACGGTCTGACAGCTGCGTCGGAGCCCGTCAATGGCGGAGGCCGAATACAGGTTGACGCGGACCGGTCCGGCCACCGCTCCGATTGAGGCGATGTCGGTGGTGATGGTGACGATGGCGACGGTGGCGTCGGCCCTCACCGTTTCGGAGATGCGGGCGAAGTCGATCTGGATCGGGTCGGGGCGGTCGAAGTTGACGCGGGCGGTTTCGGTGTCGAACCAGGTGACAGCCGGTTCGCTCACGTCTCACCCTCGGCTCGAGCGGCGAAGAAGTCGTAGGTCTCCGTCCACTCCTCGCCGGTCACGTCGGCCGGGAGCCTCGCCATCGTCGCCTCACAGATCCGCTCGTAGTCGTATTCCCCGACGTCGCCCAGGTCCTCCCAGCCTTCCCCGGTCCATTCCTCGACCGCGCGACGGATCAGCCATCTCGCCGCCACATCCAGGTGTCGCTCTAGTTCGCTCACTGGCCGGTCCCCAGGTAGATGAAGCGGGCGTGGCGGGCCAGGTGGCGGGGGAGGGTGGGATGCCGGGCGAGCTGGGCGGCCGCCCGATCGGTGAAGTCGGCTTCTCCGCGATATCCGAGCCAACGGGCGCGGGCGTCCATCGTCTCGCATTGGCGCGCGATCGCGCGCTCGTAGGCGGCGATCACTTCCCGGTCCTCGGCTGCAGTCGGTGTCTGGCGCCGTCGGCTGGTAGTCTTCGCATTGTGAGGCATCATCTCACCGAGCATAGGTCGCCCCGGCGCTCCTTTCCAGCGCTCCGGCGTCCATCGACTGTCGGGGCGGCCCATGCTCACCCTCTCACCGCCAGTGACGCCCCGGCGTCCAGCAGCGTCGCCTGGACATCCGGTCCGAGCTCGAAGGTTTCCCCGGCCCATCCGCACAGCGGACACAGGTAGGGGACCGACGCCCGGTCGTCTGTCAGGTCGACGACGAGCGTGACG
>JAUYIV010000264.1 GCA_030688105.1 Actinomycetota bacterium
TCCTGAACCGAGAGCAGGCCGGACGCCGCCTTGAGGCTAGGACGCCCGGCTTCCAACGTTTCTCCAACATCGGTTTGGTAGCTTCGGGCCCATGACGATGCCCGCGAGCGAATTGAGGTTCCTGGTCCTCGGCCCTGTGGAGGTGGCCGGAGAGGGCCCCTCCTCACTCGGAGGACCGAAGCAGCGGGCCGTGCTCGGCATGCTGATCAGCCGGGTTGGCCGCGCCCTCTCGAACGACGAGCTCATCGACGGGATCTGGGGTGAGAGTCCTCCGGGAGGGGCGGAGTCGTCCCTGCGGAGCTACGTCTCCAACCTCCGCACGGCCGTCGGCGCCGACATCGCCCGTTCGGGGGGCGGATACGTCCTCAAGGCCGATCCCGAATCCGTCGACGCCGTGAGGTTCGAGCGGCTGACCGACGACGGGACGAAGGCCCTCTCCGCCAACCCGGATGCCGCCTCCGACACACTCCGCGCCGGGCTGGCTCTCTGGCGCGGGAAGCCCTATGCAGACCTGCTCTCAGTGGAGGGACTGCAGTCCGAGATCCGCAGGCTGGAAGAGCTGCGGCTGTCGGCAGTGGAAGCCCGGGTCGACGCCGACCTGGCGGTGGGCCGCCACCAGGCGCTGGTTGGTGAGCTCACGGCCCTGGCGACCGAGCATCCGCTCAGGGAGCGCTTGCAGGCCCAGCTGATGGTGGCGCTATACCGAGACGGCCGGCAATCCGAGGCGCTGCGGGCGTTCCAGCGCAGGCGGGAGTACCTCAGGGAGGAGCTCGGAGTCGATCCGTCGCCCGGGTTAGTCGACCTGGAGCTCAGGATCCTCAACCACGATCCCGACCTGCTGACGAGACGGGACACGGTCACCGAGTATGTCGCCTTCCTGCTCACCGACATCGCCGGGTCCACCGAGCTGTGGGAGACGCGAGCGCCAGCCATGCGCACGGCGTTGACGCGGCACGATCAAATCCTGGCAGACGTCATCGACGACGCGGGTGGACGCCTCTTCAAGCACCTGGGCGACGGGGTGCTCGCGGCATTCCCGACGGTCGTGGGTGCCGTGACCGCCGCGGCCAACGCCCAGAAGAGGCTGCTCGAAGTCGACTGGGAAGACCTCGACCTCCGGGTCCGGATGGCCGTCGACGCAGGAGAGGTCGACTCCCGGGGGGGCGACTATTTCGGGCCGCCAGTCAACCGTGGAGCGCGTGTCATGGCGGCGGGGCACGGCGGCCAGATCCTCCTCTCGGAGCTCGCCCAGCAGGAACTGTCCGCCGAGCCCGGATTCCAGCTGCGAGGCCTGGGTGAGCAACGGCTCAAGGGACTCGGAGCCCCGGTGAAAGTCTTTCAGTTGGTGGTTGACGGACTGCCGTCGGACTTTCCTCCATTGCGAGCCGATGGGTCAAGCGCCGGGATCGGCCGCCATTTCGGAGACGCCATCCGCGGGTACGAGTTGCGCGAGCGTCTGAGTGCCGGGCGAATATCCGTCGTCTATCGAGCATTCCAGTCCACCGTAGGTCGGCAGGTGGCGGTCAAGGTGATCCGGCCCGAGTACTCCAACCATCCATCGTTCGTTCGACGGTTCGAGGTGGAGGCCCGCACCGTCGCCGGTCTGGAACACCCCCACATCGTGTCGCTCTACGACTATTGGCGAGATCCCGACGGCGCGTACCTCGTGATGCCGTTGATGGCGGGAGGAAGCCTCGCCGACAGGAAGATGGGAGCCCTTCCGCTCGAACGGGTTGTCGGGTTGATCAGCCAGGTGGGTTCCGCCCTGGGATACGCCCACCGCCAGGGCGTCATCCATCGCGACATCAAGCCCTCCAACATCCTGTTGGACGCCGACTCCAACGCCTACCTCAGCGACTTCGGCATCGCCGTACGTGGGGTCGAGAGGGCGGCCGGGATCCAGTCAGATTCGGCGATCTTCAGGGCACCTGAGGACCGAGAGGGAGGTCCCGTCGATGAGCGCTCCGACGTCTACAGCCTGGCCCGGGTGGTGGCGGGTCTCCTGACCGGTTCCGCTTCACCGGATCTGCAGTCCCTCGATGAGCCGCTGCGACGCCTCCTCGAGTCGGCACTGTCAGAAGATCCCGGGCGGCGAACGGAGAGCGTGGACTCGTTCGTCGGGCGACTCAAGGCCCTCAACGGTGGGATGGCCGCCGCAGCCGAGCCCATAGTGGCGAGGAACCCCTACAAGGGGCTACAGGCATTCGACGTTGCCGATGCCCGCGACTTCTACGGCCGGGAAAAGGAGATCCGGCGGCTGATCGAGCTCGTCGGCGAGCATCGGATCGTGGCGGTGATCGGTCCTTCCGGATCGGGGAAGTCGTCCTTGGTGAGGGCGGGATTGATACCGGCTCTCGCCAGAGGAGCGCTCGGGGGATCGGACCAATGGATTCCAGTAACGACTGTTCCCGGCTCACATCCGTTCGACGAGCTCGCGTCAGCACTGGGGAGGATCGCCACCGAGTCCATGGGCGACATCGCCGCCGAGCTGGCCGCCGACGAGCGGGGTCTGCTCCGGGTCGCGAAGCGTCTGATGCGTGAACTTGAGGGGGAACTCGTCATCGTCGTCGACCAGTTCGAAGAGCTCTATACCGTCGTCGCGTCGGACGAGACGCGCGACCTGTTCATC
>JAUYIV010000282.1 GCA_030688105.1 Actinomycetota bacterium
CACGGGTGACGCAGGAAGACGGCATGGGCCGACACCGCGCACCTCCGGATGGCGACCTCCCAGCGCTCCTCGTCGTCGGGGAGGTCGATCTCGCCGACGACGAGGTCCGCCATTGCGTCCACCAGATCGCCCTTGTTGGCGATGTGGTTGTAGAGCGACATCGCCTTGACCCCGAGCTCGCGAGCGAGGGTGCGCATCGAGAGCGCCTCGATCCCGTCCTCGTCGGCGAGGTGGAGGGCGGCCTCGAGGATCCGCTCCCGGGTGAGGGGGAGCCGGCTCTGGTCGGGTTGCTCGGCCTTGGCCACTTGACAGACTTACGGCGTATGTCTACCTTTCCCCAGCAGCTTACACCGTAAGCCCCACCTGGAGGAAGCACCCGATATGAAGGCGATCATCCGCCGCCGCTACGGCCCGCCCGACGTCCTCGAGCTGGTCGACCTGGAACGCCCCGACCCGGCGGACGACGAGGTGCTGGTCCGGGTCCGGGCGGCGTCGGTGAACCCGGCCGACTGGTACACCATGACCGGCTGGCTCTACCTGTTCCGCGCCAAAGGCGGGCTCTTCAAGCCCAAGGACCCCCGCCTCGGCACCGACTTCGCCGGGGTCGTCGAGGCGGTCGGCGCCAACGTCACCCATGTACAGCCCGGCGACGAGGTCTTCGGGGGGCGTAGCGGCGCCCTCGCCGAGTACGTCGTCGTCAAGAACGCCGTCACCGGCAAACCGTCCAACCTGACCTTCGAGCAGGCCGCGGCGCTTCCCGTCGCCGCCATCACCGCCCTCCAGGGCCTGCGCGATCACGGCCAGGTCGGGCCCGGGCACAAGGTGCTGATCAACGGAGCCTCGGGCGGGGTGGGGACCTTCGCCGTGCAGGTCGCCAAGGCGCTGGGGGCGCACGTCACCGCGGTATGCAGCACCGGGAAGGTCGACCTGGTCCGCGGGCTCGGCGCCGGCGAGGTGATCGACTACACCCGGGAGGACTTCAGCCGGAGCGGCGCCCGCTACGACGTGATCCTCGACATTGCCGGGAGCCGCCGCTGGTCGGCCCTGGCCCGGGTGCTGGCGCCTCGCGGCATCGTCGTCGTGGTGGGTGCCGGCAAGGGCAACCGCCTCCTCGGCCCCCTGAGCCACATCGCCCGGATAAAGGTGCGGGCGATGTTCAGCCGCCGCAAAGCGGTGTTCTTCATCGCCAGGCTGACCCGGGACGACCTCGAGGTGCTCCGCGACATGATCGAGGCCGGCCAGGTGACACCGGTGGTCGAGCGCACCTACCCGCTCGCCGACACCGCCGGCGCCTTCCGCCACCTCGGCGAAGGCCACGCCCGCGGCAAGGTGGTCGTCACTCTCTGACCCGTCTTCACCCTTCACCGGCGGTCGACCAGGGATCGTCGGGGAGCCGACAAGTGAGCCGTGCCGACTACTCCACGAGGGTTGACGTGGGAATGAAGGTGAACGCGGTCTTCGAGGACCGGATCATCCGACCTCGCCGACCACGGTCGTGGCCGTTGTGACGAGCGCGGCCCGCCCCGGACCGCCTCCGGCCCCCCGAGGCGTGCGCCTACATGCCCAGTTGGACGCGGATGGCCCGCTCGACCGCGTCCATGTCCGGCCCGGTCAGCCGGCCCAGGCGCCGCCGGAGCCGGGCCTTGGTCACGGTGGTGAGTTGATCGGCCATGGCCTTGTGCCGGGCCCCGTCCACCTCGACGTATGCCTCGCTCGGGTAGAGCCGCTCGACATTCGAGGTGAGGGGCACCACCTGGACCCGATTCAGCGCGGTGTTGGCGGCGTCGTTGCTGACGATCACCGCGGGCCTGGTCTTGCGGATCTCACCGCCCCGGCTCGGCTCGAACCCGACCCACCACACGTCAGCGCGTCTCATCGACGTCTCCGATGACGCCCTCCGCCCACTCGGCGGCCTCCTCCTCGCGGCGTTCGTCGGCGGCCATGGCGCGGTACGCCTCCTCCAGGTCCTCGTCGACGACGTGGGGCCGGGCGAGATCCTCGAGGAAGCGGCTGATCCGCCGGCGCCCGATGCGTCGATGGAGCCCCTCGTACACCGCCTCGTCGATGGTGATGGTCAGCTTCCGTCGCATATACGTATTGTACACGTATTACCCCTGGGGGACGCGTGGCACGATACGACCGATCGGTGACAGGAACCGGAGGGCTGGACGGGCAGCCGGTCGTCGCGGCGAACCCGGCAGGCGGCGTCTCCGGGCGCGCCCCCCGAGGTGCCCGGCTGCCCGCCGGGCACGGCCACGGTCTCCTGGCATCCGGTCGTGCGGACCGCGAAGCGCGGTGCGGCGCGGCGCCGGCTACCGCTCGGTGAGGGCGCCCTTCCGCTCCTGATACTCCTCGAGCGTCATCTCCCCCTGAGCGAAGCGGCGATCGAGGATGCGGATCGCAGACTCCCGATCATCTGACGCGCTGCGCCGCGGCGCGCCGCGTACCAGCCAGGCGATGCCGAAGACCACCAGTCCCCAAAAGAGCACCATCCACAGCATCATCCCGCCGAACCACCATCCCCCGTCCATGTGCCAGCCATCGGCCAAGACCGGTGCTGCCAGGATCATCGACATCTCGACCTCCCTCGATTGCGGAGCACCACACCATGCCACCCACCGGGACATGGTCGATAGGGCACAAGGTCGGTGGTACCGACGTCGAGCGGGGACAAAGGCACCGGCTCGGAGAGAGCCGACCCCTCCGTCCACTCCCTAGAGCAGCGTCCAGTCGGTCTTGACGATCGCAGGTGGATCACCCTCCAGCTGCATCAGGGCTTCAGGGGCAGCCAGGCGCTCCATCACACCGACAGCGGGAAGGCTTCCTGGCCGGGGATCTCGGCGAGGATCTTGATCTGCCCGCCGAGAGCCTCGACATAGGCCCGCAGTGTCGACAGCCGCATGTCGACTTCGTTCTCGACGCGTGAGATGCGTGACTGGTCGGTGCCCATGCGCCCGGCCAGCTCCTCTTGGGTGAACTGGAGGATGCGCCGCAGCTCGGCGAGATTGAACTCGTGGATCTCACCGAGGGCCCGGCGCTTCTCCGCATCGACCCGCTCGCGGTAGCCGGGATCGGCGCGACGATCGGCGGTGATCTCGTCCCACTTCTTCATATGCTCAGACCCTCCAGGTGTTCCACGTAGAGCCTCTCGGCTTCTGGAATCGCCGTTGCGTACCACTGAGCCCATTGACCTGTCTTGTCGCCGCCCAGAAGCAAGATGGCGGTCCGATGCGGATCGAACACGAAGAGGATGCGCAGTTCCCCATCCGATCTGACCCTCAGCTCCTTCAGGTTGTGGATTCTCGAGCCCTCGATCCGGTCCACGATCGGCCGGCCGAGGCTCGGACCGTGCTCCCGCAGCAACTCGACCCGAGCGTCCAGGGCATCCGCCTGCCCCTCGCTCAGGGTTGAGTACCACGCGGCGAACTCGTCGGTCGCCACGACCTCCCAGGTCACCGGGAAGCCTCAGTATGTCTCAAACAGCATATGCTGTCAAACGCATGAGAGCATCGCTTCATGCGGAGGAAGGTATGGCACGGGTCCGACAGATCGGCGCGATCCGGTACCTCGCCCGCCCGGAGGGATCCCTACTCGACGACCTACTCAGGGAGGGCCAAGCAAAAGCAGTCCAGGGGTACTCTGGGGTCGACGGGCGATACGATTTCGATGACGGCCGTCATTCGGCAGAGGGGAGGCATCCGTGGCACGGACCCCACGGGTGGGCGGAGCGGTGGCGATGATGGTGTTGATCGCCGCCTGTGGCAGCTCGGAAGGGGCGGCGCCGACCACGGTGCCTCCGACGACGACCGCGCCCCCCACGACCCTGGTCACCACCACCCTGCCGCCGACCACGACCACCCTGGACTGCCACTCCTTTGGCGACGCGATGCGGGCGATCGCGCAGAGTTTCCTCTACCAGACGATGGAGGGCGGGGCCG
>JAUYIV010000295.1 GCA_030688105.1 Actinomycetota bacterium
CTTTGATACAGAAATCCCACCCGGGGCCGACCATGCCGATGACGTTCAACAACAAACCGGACGCCTGCACGCTGGCTCGCGCGACCGGGAACAGGTACATCCCTCGAGCAGCATCCCCGTCGAGCTCGATCTGAGCCGAGACGGCATGGTCGAACGGGCCCCGCCAGCGGATGCCGGACCGCTCCACCTCTCCACTCCAGCGCTCGGCTAGGGCCGGGAGTTGCTCCATCCACTCGGACATCAGGATGGCAGGCACTTCGGATCTCCTTGCTTGGCTACGAGCTCGGTCCACGCGTTGACGACGTTGCACTTGTCGCACACGCCGCCGCCCTTGTGCTCGTGCTTGGGGGCGTGCTGTCGAATGCCGAGGTCGTACACCATGCCGTCGGCGGTTCGGAGCTTCGTCGTGTACTTCCCGGGCTTCACTCGTCTTCGAACGTCGGCCAGCCGACCCGCACGGGGTCAACGCCGACGGCCTTGTGCTCGCCGTCCCGGCTGCGGAACGGCTCCATCACCCAGCGCTCCGGCTCCCGGCTGGACACCGCGATCTCGGGGTGCGGTGTGCAGTCGGAGCAGCGGCCGTCGATGACTAGTCGGCCGGCGAGCGGGGCGTGGCAATCTGAGCACTTGGGCGTCATGGCTGAGATGATGTTGACCTTGACCGTTTTTTTGAGGATCGCCCCCCTGAGGTTCGCCCCTTCGAGGTTCGCCCTCCTGAGGTCTTGTAGCTCGGCCGGCAGAGCCGGCCTCGGCTCGCCGGCGGCGAGAGTCGTACGGCAGGCAGCGGCGTGGGCTTCGAGCTTCTGCTTCACGTGACATCCTTCAGTAGATCTTGCATCGGAATGCCTCGGGCTCGCCGACGCCCTTTGGGACGAGCACGGTCGGGTTGGCGGGCTCGATCAAAAACCCCACGGACTTGTGACGACCCGCGCACCAAGCGATTGCCGTGACGAACCCCGTGCGGCATGGGCCTGGCGGGTCGCCGTGGTAGGCCCGCACGCGGATTGGGCGCAGCGCGCACACTGGGCACTTGGCGTTGCCTCTCCATGAGGCCGCCGCGTGCGGGCGGGTGACGTCGACCTTCGATCCGTTGTGGAAGACGAGCTGGACGGTCATCGCGCAGCCCGCCTCTTTCGGGTCACTACGATGCCGATCGCGTCGAGGCACAGCTCCCCAGCCCAGTCTCTGACGTCCAGTAGGGCCCGGCCGGTCCTGTAGCCCGGCTTGAGTTTCTCGTCGTCGATCTCAATCATGCCCGACTCGAGGACCTCGCCGTCCTCGGTCGTGAACGTGGCTCGGATCTTCAGCATGACGCGCTCCTTTCAGTCGGCTCCGCCCCAGCGGCCGCTACGCCCCATGCGCAGGGTCCGCTGCTGGACGAACTTGGCGGGGAATGCCACCCGGAGCGGGCGATGACGCCGACCGTCCTCCGGCCGGTGCAGCAGGTGGCGCGTCGTCGGGTTCCAGACGTGGGCCTCGGGCAGGCTGCTTGCCGTCGCATCGGCCCGGTCGCGCCGGACCTCAACCGCGTAGACGTCGCCCTGGCGGCGGACACGCAGCCCGCGCTTGCGGGCCTGCTTGACCTCGGCCGGCTCGAGGTGCTCGAGCGCACCGGCGACCGTCTCGATGGTGCCGGGCACGCGGACGGCGAAGAGCCCGTTGTCGTCGGTGCCGCAGAGGTAGGCGATGCTTGCCCGGCGGGCGGGGTGCCGGCCGTACTTGCGCCAGCCCGCGGCACGCAGGAGCATCAGCTCGCCGCTCCGATCGGAGACCGCGAGATCCTGCGTCCCGTAGTTGCCGGTGATGGTGGTCTCCCCACCCCGTCGCTCGATCTCTTCTACGAAGTGCTGCATCGGTTTCTCCTTTACTCGGCGTTGTTGGCGGCCACACGTGCCTCGTCGTCCGTCGCGCCGGCGGCCTTGGCGGCGCGATATTCGTTCTGCCACGTCACCCAGCGGGCGTGCTCCATCCGCCCTTCGATGTCCTCCTGGTGGATCAAGTCCATCCCGGTGCGCCCCTGGCCGTAGACATCCTGGGCCAGGTGGCGGCGACAGTGGTACTCCGCCTCGCGGCGCGTCCAGGTGGCGGAGACGGCGCAGCCGGGTGCCTCGCCGCTACGGGAGATCCCATAGGTCCACCAGCCGTCCGGCCGCACCCAGACGAGCCCCTGAATCAACGGGGGACCCGTGGTGATCAGGATCGGGCTGGGGTTGGCGCGCAGGCGATCCGACCACGCCCGCAGCTCGTCGTGGAGGACCTGTTGCGCCTCGGTGGCGGTCTTGCCCCGACCGGACATGAGGTCGAACAGGCGGGCGAGGGAGTACCGCTTGGGCTTCGCGCCGAAGCCCGGGTACTCCATGTGCGTCGTGGTCTCGACGAAGTCGGACAGCTTCATGTCACCAGACCCCCAGTTTCTTGAGCGTGCGGCAAACGTGTCCACGTTCATCGGCACGTGGATTCTTCGGATTATAGCTGGCAAGTACGATGCGGACTTCGATGCGGTCTCCCACTGGCGTCTCGACGAAATGGACCTCGTCCATCCCCGGGATGCCGAGCACCAACACGCGACCCGGCCTACCGTCCGGTTTACCGTCAGGTTCGGCGTCGATGACCACGTCATCACTGAAGTAGATGTTCGTCAGCTTCATGGCGTCTTCTCGTCGGTGACGAGCACGATCGTCGTCGCGTCGTGCCGGTGGCCTTGCGTCTTCAGCAGCTCGATCACGGGCTCGACCTGATCTGGCCGCGACAGGATTACCTGCCGGCCGTGCAGGTGAGGGTCGGGCTTGCCGATCCAACGACGGTACGTGTAGTGGACCAGCGCCACACGTTCGAGTTGGTAGTGCTTGGCGAAGTCCTCGATGAGGCTCCGGAGAGGCCAGGCGTGCTTCCGCAGCCGCTTCTTCTTGCGCAGCTCGGGTGCGTGGCAGCGCCAGACCTTGCCATCGGCTGGGCTCCACGTGAGCGTGTCCCATGCACCGGCGAGACGGGCGTCACCGTCCGGCGTGCAGTATGGGCAGCCGCACCCACCAAGGCCGATCCCCGGATCGGCGTCGTGGAACTTCCCCCACAGCGCCTCCGGCAGCGGGCGGTACTCGATGCCGTTGACGACCTTCGCCGGCGGCGAGGCGATCACGGCATCGACGGCGGGGCCCTCGAGCCTGAGGCGGGAGAAGTAGGCGCGGGCGGTCGTCTCGAAGTCGTGATGGTTCATCGTCCGATCTTTCGCAGCCACTTCTCGTTCGGCCACTCGCCGGGCTTGCTTGGGTCGAGCGGTGTGAAGTTGAGGGCGATCTCTCCGTTGGCGTCGAAGTCCTCGTGGGGGTCGCGGACGGCGTGCATGCCCCACCAGATCATGCCGTGCCTCCCGGGGCTCTTGGGTGAGCGGGTGCGGGCGTAGCGCTGGTGCTCGTCCATCATGTGTCCGTCGCGCCACATGAGCTTGACGATGAAGTTGTGACCCTCAGCGTTGAGGA
The DNA here is from genome assembly GCA_030688105.1 of Actinomycetota bacterium. GTDB lineage: Bacteria > Actinomycetota > Acidimicrobiia > Spongiisociales > UBA11373 > JAUYIV01. The sequence continues at coordinate 3,477 of JAUYIV010000295.1, forward strand.
CCTTGCGCAGGCGACCCCAGAACCACGAGTCGGCGTCGCCCCACCCGCCACGCCTTCTCGACTTGCGACCAAAGCGGGGGTCGCCGGGTTCGCGTTCGACTCGTACGGTGTGTTCCCTGATCGTGACCTTCATCTGTTACTCCTTGGGCCTGTTCATGCGGTTGAGCCACCTACGGGCGTACCTGACTCGCTTCGCGGGGTCGATGATGGTCCCCGGGTGGCCAGATAGGTGGAACAGCTTCCCGCGCAGGTTCTCCCCCCT
>JAUYIV010000305.1 GCA_030688105.1 Actinomycetota bacterium
TCAAGTAGAGGCGTCGCCCGCTTCCCGCTTCCCGTCGCCCGCGTCCCGTCGCCCGCTTCCCGCCACCCGCAAGAAACCAGCCCTTCCTGACCTGCGATGGGCGACCCCTAAGACCTTGGCTCCTTTCCGGCCGATGGCCGAAGGCCGATGGCCGAGACGGGTAACGGGCAACGGGTAACGGGTCCCACCAACGGCTGAGAGGCCTCCGGGCCCTACCATCGCGACATGTTCAGCGTCAGCCCGGCCGAGGTCATCACGATCATCGCGGTGGCTCTCATCGTGTTCGGGCCCAAGCGGCTTCCCGAGATATCGCGCAAGGCCGGGAGCGTCCTGAAAGAGATCAGGGACACCGCCGCAGACCTTCGGCGCGGCATCGAACGGGAGTATGAGGACACCGTCGAGACATTGGGGGATGTCCGGCGGACCATGGGGCAGACCCTCGGAGAGCCCGAACCGCCGACAGGCGGCACGGCTGCCGACCGGACCGGCACGGAGGCATGACCACCCCACCGGCGCAGCCCCTGATGAGCCACCTACAGGAGCTGCGAAACCGATTGATCAAGGCGTCGGCCGCGGTGTTGACCGGGGCGATCGTGGCGTTCATCTTCCGCGAGTGGGTCTTCGACCTGATCGTGGCGCCCTACAACGAGATCGCCGGCGAGTCCGATCTGGTGTTCTTCCGTCCCACGGAGGCCTTCAGCCTCTTCATGAGACTGTCGCTGTTCGGGGGTTTCGTGATGGCGAGCCCGGTGGTCATCTGGCAGGCCTGGGCATTCGTCGCCCCGGCACTCACCAAACGAGAGAAGCGAGTCGTCGTCCCGATCGTTCTCGTGCTCGTCCTCTTGTTCCTTGCCGGGATAACCATCGGATACTGGTCGCTCCAACGCGGTCTCGAGTTTCTGATCGAATTCGGGGGCGACAACCTCGAGCCGGTGATCGGCGGGAACGACTACCTCTCCTTTGCGATGCGATTCCTCCTCGTTTTCGGCATCTCCTTCGAGTTCCCCGTCTTCCTCTATGCCGCCGCCGCCATGGGTGTCGTGACCTGGCAGCGGCTCGCCGCGGGGCGACGCTGGGCGGTGCTGCTCATCGTCAGCGCAGGAGCGGTCATCACCCCGAGCGGGGACCCGCTCACCCTGCTTCTGCTCTCCGTGCCCCTCTACGCGCTCTACGAGGCGACGATCTGGATCGTTCGCTTCACCATCCGCCGGTGAGCGCCCGGACCCACCTCGAGTCGCTGCCCTTCCCGGCGGATCGCTTCCAGGTGGAAGCGGCGATTGCGATCGATCGCGGCGCATCCGTGGTCGTCACTGCACCCACGGGCGCCGGCAAGACGGTGGTCGCCGAGGCGGCCATCTCCCGCGCCCTCGGCGAGGGCGAGCGTGCGTTCTACACCACACCGCTCAAGGCGCTGTCGAATCAGAAGTTCGGCGACTTCCGGTTGTCTCATGGCGAACGTGCTGTCGGCCTGCTGACCGGGGACAACTCGATCAACGGGAATGCCCCGATCGTGGTCATGACCACCGAGGTGCTGCGGAACATGATGTATGCCGGGAGCGCGGACCTCGATGACGTCGGAGTGGTGATCCTCGACGAGGTCCACTACCTCCAGGACCCGACCAGGGGCGGCGTCTGGGAGGAGATCATCGTCCATCTCGACCGGCGGATCCCCCTGGTGTGTCTTTCCGCCACCGTCGCCAACGCCGAGGAGTTCGCCGGCTGGGTCGGCGACCGAAGGGGCGACACCGCGCTCGTGGTCGAGACCGAGCGGCCGGTCCCATTGGAGTCGACGTACCTGATTCGTGACCGCTGGGAGAAGGGGGTGCTGCGCCTGTTCCCGGTGTTCCAGGGTGACCGCCCCAACGAGCGGGTGGCCCGAACCCTCCGCGGATCGGCAGCATCCCGACGATATGCCTCCCCCCGCCGGTACGAGACCTGCGATCTGTTGCGACGGCGCCGGCTCTTGCCCGCGATCTTCTTCATCTTCTCTCGCTCCGGCTGCGACAGCGCAGCCTCCGGGGTCGTCTCGAGGGGGCTGCGGCTGACCAGGGCCGAAGAGTCGGCCGAGATCCGCGCCGTGGCCGACGCCAACACCGCCCATCTCCGCCCCGAGGACCTCGCAGTGCTCGGTTACGAGCGCTGGCTCCACGCACTCGAGGCAGGAGTCGCCTCCCACCACGCCGGGCTGGTCCCGGCGATGAAGGAGACCGTGGAGCACCTGTTCGCCAATGGGTTGGTGCGCCTCGTCTTTGCCACCGAGACCCTCGCTCTGGGGATCAACATGCCGGCCCGCACAGTCGTGCTCGAGAGCCTCTCGAAGTTCACCGGTGAGTCGCACGAGCTGCTGCAACCAGGGGATTACACCCAGCTCACCGGACGGGCAGGGAGGAGGGGCATCGACGAGGAGGGAACCGCCGTCATCCTTCACTCGCCCTATGTGCCGTTCGACCGCGCCGCCGGAATTGCGGCGCGCGGCACCCACCCCCTCCGTTCGTCATTCCGCCCGACCTACAACATGGCGGTCAACCTCGTCGCCCGGTACGACCAACGGCGGGCCGAAGAGCTTCTCTCGGCCTCCTTCGCGCAGTACGCGGAGGCACGCCGTCGCGCCCAGTTGGCGACATCGATCGCCGAGGACGAGGCCCGCCTGGCCGGCCTCCGCGCCAGCGCCGCGCACCCCGAGGTCGACATCTGGGAGATCGTCGATTCTGCCCCGAGGTCCCGAGACCGGCAGCTGAGCGAGTTCGCCACCATGACGAGCCCGGGAGACGTCCTCGAATGGACCGAGGGAGGATCGACGGTGCGTCACGCCGTCGTATCCCGAGGTACCGGCAAGCGGCCCCGACTGCTCACGATCTCGGAGGCGGGGGAGATCAGGAGGATCGCCTCCGATCGGCTTCCGGACAGCGTGGCGAGAGTAGGGCGGGTCGATCTCCCGAAGCCGTTCCACCCTCGGGAGGCCTCATTTCGGCGCCGGGTCGCCGACGCGATCGGCGCCTTCGAGCCGTCGGAGCGGGTTCTCGTTCTCGACAGTCCTGTCGGCGACGATCCCGGACTTGCACGGCACCTCGAGGCCGCCAGGTCCGCCCGACGGATCGAAGCCCGGCTCGAGGCACGCCGGAGACAGGCCGCCGGCTTGGGCCCGGGGCTGGTCAGGGAGTTCCGATCACTGCTCGGGCTGCTCGAAGCCCGGGGATACGTCCGGGGTTGGTCGCTCACCCCGAAGGGGGAGCGCCTGAGACGGGTCTACAACGAGATGGACCTGGTGCTGGCGGAGGCCCTCGCCGAGCGCCTCTTCGACGGGCTCGACGGCCCGGCCACCGCCGGGCTGGCATCGGCCTTCACCTACGAGCCTCGACGCCAGGAGACGGTCGGCGGCTGGCCTCGGGAGATCGCTGAGCCTGCCACCCGCGTCGAGGGACTGTGGCATGAGATCACCGCAGCCGAGCGGCGCGCCGGGGTCCCGGAGACCCGGCCGCCCGACGCCGGGTTCGCTTCGATCGCCATGAGGTGGGTGGCCGGAGAGAATCTTGCCGAGCTCTTCGAGGACGAGGACTCATCGGTGGGGGATTTCGTGCGGAACTGCCGACAGCTGATCGACCTGCTCCGGCAGATACATGACGTCGAAGAGGTCCCTCCCGACGGCGTGCGTCATGCGCTCAAAGGCCTCGACAGGGGGGTCGTGGCCGCGCAGGGGGCGCTATGACGTGGCAGGTGCTCGTTCGGCGTGAGGCCACCGCCCACGGCGTCTCGGAAGGTCTCCGTGAGGGAAAGATCGCTCATCGCGTCGTCATGGTCGACCGGGACGGCATCGGCCCTGTTGCGGGTGACGCCCTCGATGCCGGGTTCCGCCGACTTGCGGTCGAGGGATCCGATCCCGAGGTCGCCGCGGTGATCGCGGAGGTCGACGCCCGCCGTCTCGGCCGGCTGACGGACCTCGCGGTGATCGTCACCGGCGGCGGATCCGACCTGCTGCGCACCTTTGCCGCCGATCAGAGCCTCGACGGTGCAATCGAGCGGATAATCGACCACACCCCCTACCTGATCGATGCCGGGCGGATCGAGGGCGAGTTCGGCGAGATGGTCTTCGTCAACTCGGTGGCCGCCGGCCTCCTCGCCCACGGGCCGGGATGGTTCCCCTGGTGGCCCGTGCCGATCTTTCCGGCACGACCGGTCTGCCTGCGGGCGGGCGACGCCGACACAGAGGCGGTGGCTTCGGGCGCACTGGTGCTCAATGGGCAGTTCTGGGGTTCGTGGGTGGCGGCTCCCCGTTCCACCCTGGTCGACGGGGTGCTGGACGTGCAGATGTTCAATGGGCACCGCATCGCCCTCTCCCATCTGCGGCACGCGATGCCCACCGGGATGCACGTCCGCTCGCACCACGTGCGCAGGCGATCGCTCTCCGAGGCCGAGGTGGCTGCACCGGATTCTTGGGCGTTCTCGGTCGACGGAATACGCGTCGGGCGGGGTGCGTTTCGGGTCACCTGTCTGCCAGGAGCCGTCCGCTTGGCAATCTGAGCCGCCCCTGACGGCACGGCTGCGACGGCGCGGCGGTTGGGGCGGGGCCGGCGATATACTCCGGCCGCCTTGGAGCGACCCTATTGCCGCCTGGCGCCCCATGGAGGGATCGATGACCTCTCCCCATCACACCGACGAGAAATCGGAAGAGCCAGAAGAGGACTGGGCGGAGGACGACGACTCCGACGATGAGGTCGTCGCGGAACTCGAGGAGATCGACCTCGAGGAGGTCGACGCGGCAGAGCTCGATGACATCGACCTCGACGAAGAGATCGAGGAAGACGAAGCGGTGGTCGCCGACGAGGACGAGGAGAGCGAAGCCCTCGACGAGCTCGAAGCCGAAGAGCTCGAGATGCTCACCGAGGACGAGGAGGCGGAGAGCCTTCCCGTCGACGAGGCCGAAGAGCTGCGCAAGCTTCGTCGCGAGGCGATCGAACTCGACACTCCCGCCGAGACCGCCGGCCAGGGCGAGTTCGTTTGTGCGTCTTGCTTTCTCGTGAAGCGCGCCAGCCAGCTCGCCGACAAGCGGAAGCAGCTGTGTCGCGACTGTGCCTGAGCGTGAGCTGACCCCGTGGGGATCACCGCCAGATCCGCCGACGTCAAGGACCTATCCGTACTTGTCGGCCTGTATCACGACCTGGCCACCGAGATGGATGCGATCAAGCCGATCTGGTCGGCGGCCGATGGCCTGCCCGAACCGGCCCCCGAGGCGTTCGAAGCCCTCATGGCGGATCCCGACGCACACATCTACCTCGGCGAGATCGACGACGTCCCCGTCGGGTTCTTGGTCGCTCGTGACGAGACCCTCCTCCCGCAGGCGGACGGGCGGCGTGTCGCCGCAGTGCGCCTGATCTTCACTCTGGAGGGCGCCCGCGGAGTCGGCGTCGGAGAAGCGATGACCGATCTCTTCCTCCGTGAGGCCACATCCCGGGGGATTCGCTCGTTCGACGCCCACGTATCGCCCGGCCATCGGGAGTCGAAGAACTTCTTCGAATCCAACGGGTTCAAGGCCCGGTCGATCGTGATGCATCGGAGCGACGAGTGACCGAGTCCCTTGGTACAGCACTGGGCAGTCATGGAGGAGCTCCGTGATCCCGGGTGGCGAATCGGCCGAGCTGCTGATCGCCTTGATCCAGAATGCTTGCGTCAACGACGGCACAGCGGACTCGGGCGGGGAGATGCGCTCCGTGGAGACGCTCACCGCCTTCCTGGGAGAACCGGACTGGACCTTCGAGCCGCACCCCGGGCGGGCGAGTGCGGTCTGGAGGGTGCCCGGGACCGATGCTTCGGCGCCATCGCTGATGCTCATGGGGCACACCGACGTCGTCCCGGCCTCTTCCGAAGGATGGAGTGTGGACCCGTTTGCCGGCGAACGGCGTGACGGGTTCATCTGGGGTCGAGGTGCGGTCGACATGCTCAACCAGACAGCGACGATGGCGTCGGTGTTCTCCCGTTACCACCGTGGTGATGCCGCCCGGCTCCCCGGAGACCTGCTGTTCCTGGCGGTGGCAGACGAGGAAGCCGGCGGACGGTTCGGGGCGCGTGCCCTGGTCGACAGCCAGTGGGAGCAGGTGGCTTGCGACTACCTGCTCACGGAGATCGGCACTCCCATGCTCGACGGCGCCGGAGGGCCCGGGCTCCCGGTCACCGTTGCCGAGAAGGGCCCTCAATGGCGGCGGCTTCGGTCGGTCGGAGTCCCCGGCCACGGCAGCCAGCCCTACGGCACCCGGAATGCCCTGGTCCCGATGGCAGATGCCCTGGCGAGGATCGCCGCCACGCCGCCACCGGCATCGATCACCGACGAGTGGCGGCGGTTCGTCGAAGCATGGGACCCCGCCGGGGGCCTCTCCGCCGAGCTTCTCGACATCGATCGGATCGATACCGCGATCGATCGGATCGCGCTCGGCGACATCGGGCTGGCGAGGTGGATCCATGCCTGCACTCACCTCACCATCAGCCCCAACACGGTGCACGCGGGGGTGAAAGTCAACGTCGTCCCGGACCTTGCAACCGCCGAGGTCGACGTCCGGGCGCTTCCGGGGCAGGACGAGACCGATGTCCACGATCACTTCAGGAAGGCGATCGGGCCGGGTTTCGACGAGATCGACATCCAGATCGTCGAGGCGACCAAGGCCAACGGATCCGAGCCGGGAGGGCCGCTTTGGGATGCGATCGGCGCGGCGCTGGCGACGATCCGCCCCGAGGCCCACCTCATCCCGTCGATGATCCCGGTGGGAACCGACGCCCGCTTCTTCCGACCGAAGGGGACCGTCGCCTACGGGGTGGCGCTCTTCGATCGCCGGGTCGCATTCGGTGACTTCCTGCGGATGTTCCATGGGCACGACGAGCGCGTGAGCGAGGAGTCGTTGCAGTCGACCGCGGAGCTGTTGGAGGGCACGGTGGCGCGGTTTGGGGAGCTGACATAGCCTCCAGCCTCCAGCCTCCAGCCTCCAGCCTCCAGCCTCCAGCCTCCAGCCTCCAGCCTCCAGCCTCCAGCAGGAGAACCCGTCAGACCACGTCGCCAGGCTCACCCTCGCCCCGCCCGGCTAATGCTCATCTTGCTGGTGGCTGGAGGCTGATGGCTGGTGGCTACTCAATCGCAACACCATTCCTCGCAGCGGCTTGGGGCGAAAGCGGCTCGCCTTGGGTGGGAGGAGCCGACCGGCCCGCGCCGCGACGATGACGGCATCGACCTCGACGTCGGGAAGCAGAAGCGCTCCACCGGACCGTGGAATGTCCTGGATGGCCACCTCCCAGTTGCCGGTGTGGCTGGCCTCGCGCTCGGCGACACCGAGGAGCGGGTAGAGGAGGGCATGCGCCAACGCGGCTGGAGATCGTCGAACCGAGGCGTGCACCGTCGCCGCCGCGGCCGGCAATGGCCTGAGGCTGAATGCCCGGCCCGAGGCTCCCTCGACCCAGACCAGGGCATCTTCGACGACGGTGGGCGAGGGCAGAGGCTCCACCTCGAACGTCTGCCCAGCCGCCGAAGGCAGCGGAGTTGCCCGGCCGAACACCCGGTGGAAGGCCCCGGCTTCGAGGCCGGCACCGCGGTCACCGACGACCATGGTGAGAACCGTGGCGTCCGCACCATTGGTCGCCATGGCGGCCCGGCGCCGGTGGTGTCCGTCTGCGATCACGGCATTTGCGAAGAGGAGAGGGGCGCCGGCATCGACGGCCACCAATTCGTGCTCGGTGCCGTCGTCTTCGATGGCGATCACCGGCCTCCCCAGCGGAGACAGTTCGGGCAGAGGCGCCTCCACGATGGCGAGGATCGGCCTGATCTCCACGCGGGGCGCCGAATGTCCCGGCGACTCCTCGATGGTGTCTTCATGGGGGATGAGATCGGTGGCGCGGGCGACACCGACGAGCCCGACGACCGTGTCGTGCGCCCTCCGCCGAATCTGGTACCGAAAGAGCCGCCGACCGGCAGAGGGCACGATCAAGCCGTCGGCGACGGCCCTCTCCAGCACTGGGTCGGGCTGGTACCGTCCCGCCTCGTCGCGAATTCGCCTGGAGTACGCGGCCGCATCTGCGCTCGAGAGCGGTCCTCGACCGGCGGGCAAGTAGCTTGGGAACGGAGAGAGCATTGGCCGAACGAGTTCTAGCGGCGGAGGGCTCGCCCGGCAATGTCGTGCTCGACCTCGATGGATGCCTCTACGTGGCCGATGTTGCGGTGGATGGAGCCCGGGAATCCCTCGAACGGCTCCGGTACGACGGGTTCACCATCCTGTTCGCGACCAATAACTCGACGAAGTCCAGCGAAGTGGTCGCCGATCGCATCCAGTCGATCACCGGCTTCGAGGTCGCCCCCGAGTCCGTCATCACGTCCGCCGCCGCCGCGGCGACCATGCTCACCCCGCAGGACCATCCGGTGCTCCCCATCGGCGAGGCGGGCCTTGTGGGCACGCTCGTCGAGGCCGGTGTAGCCGTGACCGAGGACCCGAGGGAAGCCCGATCCGTCATCGTCGGCCTGGATCGAGCGATCACGTATGACCGGATCAGACGGGCCGCCCAAGCCGTGCTACTCGGGGCGCGTTTCATCGGAACGAACCCCGATGCAACTTTTCCGACGTCCTCGGTGCCGACTCCCGGGGCGGGAGCCCTGATCGCCGCCGTCGAGCGAGCCTCGGGGACGGCCCCCGAGTTCGCCGGGAAGCCTTACGAGCCGATGCGGCGGGCCGTCGCCGCGGTGCTGGCTCCGGGCCCGACCTGGGTGGTCGGCGACCGCGCCGAGACCGACATCGCATTCGGCAAGCTTGGGGGATGGCGGACCGTTCTCGTCCTCACCGGACTCACCGCCCGCATCGAGGACGTGCCATCCGAATTGAGACCCGACCACGTGCTGGATTCCATTGCGGAGTTGCCGCGACTCATTGGCGGGTGACCGCTCTCCGGTCAGGACGGTATGCCGGCGGCTGGAACTAGACCGATACCGGGTTCTCGCCTGCCAGGGTTCGGGTCAGCAGCTTCTCGCGGAATGGGAGAGCCACGATCGCCCCGAATACGAAGCCGGCCACATGCGCTTCCCAGGCGACCCCCTCGACTTCGAACAAGAACTGGCTGAAGAACCAAAAGCCGAGAAACACCACCGCGGGGATCGCCACCACCCGAAACAAGATGAGGCTCAGCACCAGGTGCTTCGGGAAGAGCACCAGATACGCTCCCATCACGCCGGCGATCGCACCGGATGCGCCGATCAGAGGAACGGTCAGATCTGGGTTCACCGCCACGAAGCCGACGGTGGCGGCGATGCCGGCCGCCACATAGAAAAGGAGATACCCGAGGTGCCCGAAGGCCTCCTCGACGTTGTTGCCGAAGATCCAGAGACTCCACATGTTGAAGAGGATGTGAGCGATGCTGCCGTGAAGGAACATCGAAACCAGGCCCGAGAACCAGACGTTCTTGCCCACGAAGCGGGGTGGTTCGGCGCCGTCGAGGCAGCGTTCGCCGGTGATCTCGTCGCGGCTGAGGGGCTCACCCGTGGTCAGCTCACACGCGATCGCGGCCCGCTCGTACGCGAACTCCGTGGCTTCCTCGGCATCCTGAGGCTGGATGTAGAAGAAGACGAAGGCGTTCACCGCGATCACTGCCCAGGTCACCAGCGGCCTGATCCTCGTGGGATTGACGTCGCGGATCGGCAGCAATAGAACTTCCTGTCGTCGGACGCAGGGATAATGCCCCAATGGATGATACGCCCATCGAAGAGCTGCTCGCGAGTCTGGAGGCCGCCGACCCCGCCGAGGCACCAGAGATCGCCGACGAGATCGCCGCCGACCTCTCGGCGCTCCTCGAGTCTGAGGAGGACGATCCTGCGACGGAGGCTTGACACCGAACTGGTACGTCGCGGTCTGGTCGGCACGCGCGCAGAGGCCCAGCGGCTCATCGCAGGGGGATCGGTGCTCGTCCCCGGCCATCCGACTCCCAAGCCGGCAACGCTGGTCGCTCCCGAGGAACAGATCCGGCTCGACGACCGGGCCTCGACGTGGGCGAGCCGCGGTGGCGAGAAGCTCGCCGCAGCTCTGGATCGGTTCGACGTGGCGCTCGAGGGCCGGCGCGCCCTCGACGTCGGGGCTTCAACCGGCGGATTCACCGATGTGCTCCTCACCCGAGGTGCCGCTTCGGTTCTGGCGCTCGACGTCGGGTACGGCCAGCTGCTTTGGCGACTGAGCACCGACCCGCGGGTCTCGGTGCTCGACAGGACGAACTTCCGCACGGTCGACCCCGCCGCCATCGGCGCCCCCTTCGACGTGGTGACGATGGACGTCTCGTTCATCTCCGCGGCGTCGCTGGCGCCTCAGCTTCACCGGGTCGGCACGAACGGCACCGACTACGTTGTCCTCGTGAAGCCACAGTTCGAGGTGGGCCGCCCGCGGGTGGGCCGGGGGGGCATCGTGCGGGATCGGGACGCACACCGCGACGCGGTGGCCACGGTGGTGGCCGCACTCTCCCGTGCCGGGCTCGCCCCCGTCGGGGCGATGCCGTCGCCGGTCCTCGGGTCGAAAGGGAACCGCGAGTTCCTGGTGCATGCGCGGTTCGGGCCGGGAGGTCGCGAGACGGGCCGGCTGGTCGACGAGGCCCTGGCATGAAGATCGCGCTCGTGCTCCATCCCGATCGGGAGTCGTCATCCGAGATCGCGGCGAAGGTCGCGGCCGCGGCAGCTGAGCGTGGCATAGAGGTGACGATCTCGGAGCCCGACGCAAGCCGGGTCCCGTCGGCGACGCCCCGCGCCCGGGAACCGCTCGAAGCCGACTTCATAGTCGCCGTCGGGGGCGACGGCACTGTTCTCCAGGCGGCACGCATGGCGCGTATCTCGGGCATTCCCATCCTCGGGGTCAACGCCGGGACGGTCGGCTTCCTCGCCGAAGTCGACCCTTCTCGCATCGGCGACGCCCTCGATGCCCTCCGCGACGGGGACTATCGAATCTCGCCCCGAATGACGCTCAGGGCCGAACTGCCCGATGGCACCACGGCGGATGCGCTGAATGACGTGGTCGTCGAAAAGGTCGTCAGTCAGCATGTGGTCTCCATCACCGTATCCGTGGGGGGCCAGAAGCTCGCGGACTACCGATCCGATGCGATCATCGTCGCCACCCCAACCGGTTCGACCGCATACACCTTCTCGGCCGGGGGGCCGCTGGTCGACCCTGAGCTGGACTCGCTCATCATGACGGCGGTGGCGCCGCACAACCTGTTCGGCCGAGCGATCGTGTTCGGTGCAGCCGTCACCCTGGACCTGCTGGTGTCCTCCGACCGGCCGGCCCGAGTCAACGTCGATGGCCTTGCCCAGGCCGAGCTGTTGCCGGGGGACACGGTTCGGGTCTCGCGTGGTCCCGATCCGGTGCGCCTCGTTCGACTGAGCCCCAGCAACTTCGCCAGGACGGTCAAAGAGAAGTTCCACCTCCACGATGCTTGAAGAGCTCTTCGTCGAGAACCTGGGGATCATCGCGGCATCCCGAATCGAGCCCGGAGCGGGCCTCGTCGCCGTCACAGGAGAGACCGGTGCGGGCAAGACGCTGCTGCTCGGCGCCCTTCGCCTGCTGCGGGGCGATGCCGCGGGAAGCGACCGGATCGGCCCCCACGGCGACGAGGCGCGGGTCGAAGGGCGGTTCAGCTTCGACGGCACCGAAGCGGTCATCGCTCGGCGCGTCACCGGCGGAACGTCTCGGGCATACCTCGACGGATCGATGGTGCCCGCCAAGTTGCTCGCCGAGCGGCTCGAGGCACTGGTCGAGGTCGTCGCCCAGAACGAACACCTGTCCCTGGGCCGTGAAGCCTCCGTCCGCCGACTCCTCGACGCGGCGCTCGACGACGATGGGAAGAAGACCGCAGCCGAGTACTCGTCGGCGTGGGCTCGGCTCAAGACTCTGCGGTCGGACCGCGATGCGCTCGGCGGCGACGCCCGAGCCCTCGCCCGCGACCTGGAACTCGCCCGGCACGAGGCCCGCGAGGTCGAGTTGGGGAGGCTCCAGCCGGGCGAGGACGAGGAGCTGCACTCGACGCTGGGGCGTGCCCGCCACGCAGGCGAGATCACCCAGTCCCTCGGAGAGGCGACCATGCTCCTCGACGACGAAGGAGGCGCCGCCGACCTCCTGCGGACGGCTCTGGACCGGGTGCGGGACGCTGCGGGCCTCGATCCGGGTCTGGTTCCGTTGGCCTCACGCATCGAGGCTGCCGTCTTGGAGATCGAGGACGTCGCCGCCGAGCTCCGAGCTGCCGGCGAGTCGATCGAGCACGATCCGGAAGCGCTGCGCCGCATGGAGGACCGCGCCGCGGCCATCGCCGATCTGAAGCGCAAGTACGGGGCCACGGTCGAGGAGGTCCTCGCGTACGGGGCAGCCGCAAAGGAACGAGCCATGCGCCTTGGCGCGCTCGCGCAACGCGCCGAGACCATCGACGACGAGATCGAGGAGGCGCTGGCGCTCGCAGTCGGGGCGGGCGAGGCTCTGGCTGCGGCTCGAGCGCGGGCGGGTTCCGCCCTCTGCGACCGCGCCCTCGAATTGCTTCGTCGGCTGGGGTTCAGATCCCCGGTGCTCTCGATCGACGTCGGACCGGTACCACCGGGGCCATCCGGCGCCGACCGGGTGGCGCTTGCCTTCTCGTCCGACGAGGAGCTGCGGCCTGGCCCGGTGTCGAAGATCGCGTCAGGTGGCGAACTGAGCCGGCTGGTCCTTTCCGTCCGCGTCGCTGCCGGGGTCGCCGATGCCGACGTCGTCGCCTTCGACGAGATCGACGCCGGGGTTGGCGGGGCGACGGCTCTGGCAATGGGAGAGTTGCTGGCTCGGCTGGCTACGGGGCGCCAGGTGCTGGTCGTCACCCACCTTCCCCAGATCGCCGCATTCGCGGACGCGCATTTCGTCGTCGATCGCGAGGGAAGCCGCGCGGTCGTCCGCCGGGTCGAGGGCACCGAGCGTCTTGCCGAGTTGGCGCGGATGCTGAGCGGCATCGAGCACAGCGCTCGGGGCCAGGGCCACGCCGAGGAGTTGCTCGCCCTGGCGGGCACCCGCAAACAGGATCGCCCTAAGGTGACAGCACAGGGTCTTCGGGCCCAATCCCAGACCGAGGAGGTCGCCGTGCTACGATCAAACTCCCGAGGGACATGACCAAGTACGTCTTCGTCACCGGTGGGGTAGTCAGCAGCCTCGGGAAGGGCATCACAGCCGCCTCTCTCGGGCGGCTGTTGCGTTCGCGGGGCCTCCGGGTCGTCAATCAGAAACTCGACCCCTACATCAATGTCGACCCGGGGACCATGAACCCCTTCCAGCACGGAGAGGTCTTCGTCACGGACGACGGGGGAGAGACAGACCTGGATCTCGGTCACTACGAGCGGTTCACCGGACGCAACCTGCTCCGTGACTCCAACGTCACCACTGGTGCGGTATACCTCGCCGTCATCCAGAAGGAACGCCGCGGCGACTACCTGGGCGACACCGTCCAGGTGATCCCGCACATCACCAACGAGATCAAGAGCCGGATCAGGAGGATCGGGGAGCGGACGGAGGTCGATGTCGTCATCACCGAGATCGGTGGAACCGTTGGCGACATCGAGATCCTCCCGTTCCTGGAGGCCGTACGGCAGCTTCGCAACGAAGTGGGCACCGAGAACGCCGTGTTCGTCCACGTCACCCTGGCGCCGTTCCTGGCCCCCTCCGAGGAGATGAAGACCAAGCCGACGCAGCACAGCGTCGCCGAACTGCGCAGTCGCGGGATCCATCCGGACGCCATCGTCGTCCGCTCCGACCGCCCCGTCGAAGACGCCGAGCTGCGGAAGATCAGCCTCTTCTGCGACGTCCCGGCCCATGCGGTCATCAACGCACCCGATGCCTCCAACATCTACGAGGTCCCGCTCGACCTCCACGAGGGCGGCCTCGACGACGTGGTCTGCACCAAGCTCAGGATCCAAACCCCTCCTCCGGATCTCACCGAATGGAGGGACATCGTCGAGCGCATGAACCGGCCTGCCGAGCCGGTCCGGGTCGCCCTCGTCGGCAAGTACGTCGACCTCCCCGATGCCTATCTGTCCGTCGTCGAGGCACTTCGCCACGGTGCGCTCGCAGCCGGGGTGGCCCTGGACCTGAGATGGATCGCCAGCGACGACATGGAGGGCATGCTGGCCAGCACCCATCTCGAGGGCGTCGATGGCATCGTGGTGCCGGGTGGGTTCGGCGTACGCGGCATCGAAGGCAAGATCGAGGCCGTGCGATTCGCCCGTGAGAACCAGATCCCGTTCCTCGGACTGTGCCTCGGCCTCCAATGCGCCGTCATCGAGTTCTCTCGCAATCGGCTCGGGTTGATCGATGCGAACTCGAGCGAGTTCGACCCGCTCACCCCCCATCCGGTGATCGACCTGATGGAGAGTCAGCATGCGGTCGAGGAGTTGGGTGGCACGATGCGGCTCGGGCTGTACGCGGCCCGCCTCGCCGAAGGGTCGACCGCCCGCCGGGTCTATGGAAACGAGCTCATCTACGAGCGCCACCGCCACCGTTATGAGGTCAACAACCGCTACCGCCCCGACCTCGAAGGAGCCGGCATGCTCCTCTCGGGGATCTCGCCCGACGACCAGTTGGTGGAGATCATCGAGCTGCCCGAACACCCGTATTTCGTGGCCTCGCAATTCCACCCCGAGTTCAAGTCACGACCCGATGATCCCCATCCTCTCTTTGCCGGGTTCATGGAGGCCGCGGCGGCGCGGCACCGGGGTGAATCGACGCCCGCAGCAGCGCTCGAGGAGTCGGTCGCGGAGACCGGCTGATGGCCCCAGAAGGGGCGGTCGACGATCAGATCCGCGACTTTCTCGCATCTCTGACCTCTGACCGCGGGCTGGCCCCGGCAACAGTGGTGGCGTATCGCCGAGACCTCGAGCAGTACGCCGCGTTCCTCGAGGGGCGCCAACCGAGCCCGGAACTGGTCTCGGCGTTCGTCGTCGGCCTGAAGGAGGCGGGGCTGGCGTCCACGACGATCGCACGGCGGGTGGCGGCGGTGCGAGGGCTCCATCGCTTTCTGGTGGCCGAGGGCGCCGCAGAGAGCGATCCCACGATTCTGGTCGAGTCACCGCGACGACCCCGTTCCCTGCCCAAGGCGCTCACCGTCGAGGAGGTGGAGCGGCTGTTGGATGCTCCCGACGACGCGACGCCGGCGGGACGGCGCGACCGTGCCGTGCTCGAGTTCATGTACGCCACCGGGGCCCGTGTGGCGGAAGCCGTGGGCCTCGACGAGCTCGACCTCGATCTGGAGGAGGGGACGGCGATCCTCACGGGGAAGGGCGACAGGCAGCGGATGGTCCCGGTGGGCAGCGCCGCCAGATCCGCGATCCGTCGCTGGCTCCCCGACCGCGCCGGACTGCGCCGGCCCGGCCCCGCCGGCGGAGCGGTCTTCCTCAGCCTGAGGGGGCGCCGTCTGTCTCGGCAGGCCGTCTGGAACATCGTGCGCGCCCACTCGATCAGGGCGGGGTTGCAGCCGGGCGAGGTCTCCCCCCATGTGCTTCGCCACAGCGCGGCCACCCACATGGTGGAAGGGGGGGCCGACCTGCGCACCGTCCAGGAGATCCTGGGGCACGCTAGCATTTCGACCACCCAGATCTACACCCGGGTGTCGCCGCGTCACCTGCTCGAGGTGTACGCAACATCCCATCCACGCAGCTGAGAGGTCATCCAATGGGCGCCTACGACGCCATCGACGCTCGACTACGCGAAGAACGAGAGCAGGTCGTCCACCAGCTCTCGGAACTCGGCGCGAGCGAGTCGGGAGACCTCCGTGACGATGTCGACTTCGGCGAGGGCTTCGCCGACGCTGCCTCCGCCACCGCCGAGCGGACCGAGATACTCGGATTGGTGGAGAGCCTCAAGCGGTCACTCGAGGACATCGACCAGGCTCTCGCCCGAATCGCCGACGGCACGTACGGCACCTGCGCCAACTGCGGGAAGGTCATCCCGGCAGCACGGCTCGAGTTCCGCCCTTCCTCGACTTACTGCGTCGACTGCAAGACCGCAAAGGCGTTGTGAGAGAGGCCTCGCTCTCGCTCGGCCGCCAATGGGCAATTGGCAATTGGCCGGGCGCCGCTCACGCCGCGTCGCGCTGATCGGATTGGACGGGTGACGGGCGACGGGCAACGGGCGACGCCCGAGCGGAGGCTGGTGGCTCCATGATCCACGACAACGAGATCCTCGACGTCGTCCTCTTCGTTGCGATCCTGATCCCGTCGGTGATCTTCCACGAGGTGGCCCACGGCTTCGTCGCGAGGCGGTTGGGAGATCCCACGGCAAAAGACGCCGGGAGGCTGACGCTCAACCCGATCAAGCACATCGATCCCTTCGGTTCGGTGCTCCTGCCTGCGTTCCTGGCTCTGGCGGGCCAGAACGTCTTCGGATGGGCGAAGCCGGTGCCGGTCAACCCGAACCGATTTCAGCGCCCGGTCGGGGGCATGGCGATCACCGCACTCGCCGGGCCGGCGACCAACCTGACGATCGCCCTGGCGATCGGACGGCTCGGGCCTTTCGTCGAGCTCGACGGGATGATCTTCCGCACGGCGGATGGACTCGGGACCCGCGTACTCATCGGAGCGCTCATCGTGAATGCCGCCCTCGCCGTGTTCAACATGCTCCCGATTCCCCCGCTGGACGGGAGTCGCCTGCTGCCCCTGTTCCTCGGCCCCGGGGGACGGCGCCTCTACGACCAGGCCTCGCAATACGGGTTGATCGTCCTCATCCTCCTGCTGTTCGTGTTCAGGGGATCGCTTTCGTTCCTCGGATCCCTGATCAGCTGGGTGATGCGGGTGGCAGTGTGATCGGCGGCGGGCACCCCGCCCACCTCGTGCGGCGGTTCTTCGGCTCGCTGAGATCACGGCGGCCGTCGCCCGGTGACCAATTGCTCGTCGGAGCCCTGTTGCGCCCCAAAGAGGCCGAGTTGTTCTGGGCCCAGCCCGTCCCCGACCAGGCCCATGGTATGGCCACGGCCCGAGCCGTGATGGAGCGGCGACCCGAGCGGCCCGACCTGACTCGCGCCGCCCTGTTGCACGATGTCGGGAAACGTCGCTGCGGGCTCGGGGTGATCGGCCGGTCGATCGCCTCCGCCCTCGCCCTGGCTCACATCCCGACCTGGGGCCGCTACACGATGTACCTCGACCATGGGACGCTCGGGGCCGAGGACCTGGAGAATGCCGGGAGCGACGACCTCACCATCGGGTTCGCCCGAGACCACCACGGGGAACCGCCCGACGGCATCGATCTCACCGATTGGGCATTGCTGGTCGAGGCGGACAGTGAATGAGCCGACGGGCGGCTGCCAACGGCCAACCGATCCGGAACTCGTGAGCATCGCGAATAGCATGGACGGCCAATGAGCTTCGAAGTCAAGACGCCGGTCTTCGAGGGACCCCTCGATCTCCTCTTGCAATTGATCACCTCACACCGCCTCGAGGTGACCGACCTGAGCCTCAGCGACCTAGTCGCCGAGTACCTCGGGTACCTCGACGTCATGAGGACCTTCGATCTCGAGGTGACCTCCGAATTCCTGGTGATCGCGGCAACCCTGGTACAGCTGAAGGCCCGAAGCCTCCTGCCGGGCGATCCCGGGGTCGATCTAGATGAGGAGCTCCTGCTTTCGGAGGAGCGGGACCGATTGCTTTCTCGGCTGCTGGCGAATCTGACCTTCAAGGACGTCGCCGCCCTGCTGGCGCACCGGATGGATGCCACCGAGCTGCTGGTGCCGCGCATCACCGGTCTCGACGACTCCATCTCACTCGCTCCTGCCGAGGTGCGGCTCGGGGTGAGTGCCCTGGCCTTCGCCGACATGGCCAGCCGGGTGCTCAGCAGACCGGCGGCGGAGCCCGATCTCGATCACCTCGACCTCGATCTTCCGTCCGTCACCGAGGCCATGGCCGACTTGAGACGCCGGCTCGACGCCGAGATCGAGACCGATTTCGACCGAGTCACCTCGCACCTCCATCGGTCGGTCGACGTGGTGGCGTATTTCCTCGCGATGCTGGAGCTCGCCAGGTGGGGCCTCGTCGAGGCCCGGCAAGCCGAACCGACCGCCCCGATAACGCTCCGCCGTTCAGAATCCGGAGCAGGGGATCTGGTGTCCGAATGGGGCAGGAGTGAAGACTGATGGATGCGCTCGCCGCCCTCGAGTCGATCCTGTTCGTTGCCGAGTCACCGATCCCCGAGGCCGAGCTCTCGGAGGTGCTCGAGCTGCCGCCGCGTGAGGTCGCGCAGGCCCTGGCCGCGCTCGGCGACCGGCTTTCCTCCTCCGGGAGCGGGCTCATGCTCAAGGAAGCCGGCGGCGGCTGGCGCCTGTACACCCGTCCCGACCTGCGACCCTATCTCGAGCGCTTCGCCGCATCACCCACCGCCACAAGGCTCTCCCGTGCCGCCGTCGAATCGCTCGCCGTGGTCGCCTACCGCCAGCCGGTTTCCCGGGGGCAGGTGACCGAGATCAGAGGCGTCGACTCCGAGCAGGCCCTGAGGACCATCGAGCGGCGGGGACTGATCGAGATCGTGGGCACCGCACCGGGCTCGGGTCAAGCGTTGCTGTACGGCACC
>JAUYIV010000309.1 GCA_030688105.1 Actinomycetota bacterium
GCCTCTCTAGATTGACTGATTTTCGGGCACTAGTTATACGATCGGCCTCTCGAAGCTCGTGAATCCCCCATTCGAAAAGCGCTGGCGCTGGCGGTCGATAGATCCCCCAGGAGGGAGATGAAGGAATTCATCCGTTCGCTCCTGAGCGAAGCCTTCGAAAAGGCGAAAGAGGGGGGAGAGCTGAAGACATCGGATCTCCCCCCTCTTGCTATCGAGGTTCCGAAGGATGCGGCGCACGGTGACCTGGCGAGCAATCTCGCTCTCGTGCTCGCTCGCTCGGAGGGGCGCCCGCCGCGGCAGATCGCCGACACGCTGATCCGCCACCTGCCGAAGAGCGACGACGTGGCGAGCATCAGCGTCGCCGGGCCGGGGTTCCTGAACTTCAAGCTCGCGCCCGCGTTCTGGTGGAAGCGGCTCGCGGAGGCGCGCGCGCGAGGAGCGCGCTTCGGACGACCCACCCCCGCCCGGCGCCAGAAGATCCAGGTCGAGTTCCTGAGCGCGAACCCGACCGGCCCGCTGACCGTCGGCCACGGCCGGAACGCGGTGCTCGGCGACTCGATCGCCCGCCTGCTCGGGGCCGCAGGCCACGCGGTCGTTCGCGAGTACTACTTCAACAACGCGGGCCGCCAGATGCAGGTGCTCGGCGATTCGGTGCGCGCGCGCTACCTCGAGCACCTCGGGGTGCGGCGCCGGCAGCTGCACCTCGGGCCGACCGTGCAGTTGGACGACTATCCCTATGTGCACCTGATGCGTCGGGTCTCGACCGAGCAACGGCGCCTGGAGGCACCGCCGGCGTTCTTCGAATCGGAAGAGGCGCCGTTCCTCGACCCGCGCGATTGGCTGACCCTCATCCACCTCGTCGACGAAGACTTCGCGGGACTCGGCCGGGTCACCCACCACCCCGCGGACCCTTCAGGGCTCCTCGACCGGCTCGAGGAGGCTCGTCGCCTCGCCGGGATCACGTCGCCGATGACCGGCGAAGAGCGGACAGAACTCGAACAGGCACTCGCCGCCGACGCCGTCGACCTCGCGCAGAGCCTGCCCACGCCTTCCCGCGACGAGCTGCGGGAGTCCACGATCCTCATCGAGCTCGCCCGCGGCGGTCCCGAAGGCGCGGCGCCCCCTCTGCCTCACCCTTTCGGGTACCAGCACTCACTCGCCGCGCTCTCCACGGCGATCCTCGACAGGGCCTCGATCCTGTACGTCTGGGTGACACCCGAGGAGAGTCGCCGCCGCAACCGGGAACGGGCAATGCCGGGACCCGAGGGCGACGCCTCGATCCTGCATCACGGAGTGCCGGAACGGGTGATGCGCGACGATTATGGGATGGACGACATCGAGTGGCTCTCCGGGTCCTCGCCGGAGCCGGGGACGATCGCGATCGACGCCGGCGGCGACACCCACCTGCTGCCTTTCACCCGATTCGACAACCGCGTCGACCGCACGTCATTCCTTCGGGCCGATCCCGATCGGTGGCCGCCCGATGCGATAGCCACCCTTCACTCGGAATTGGCGGGCGCCCTCGACACGATCGCAGGAGGCCGCAGCTAGCAGGGGGCGGGTGACGGCGCGGGACTGCCGGCTGCGGGTCGCGGGTGCCTCCAAGTCCGAAATCCCCTACCTTGGTCCCTTCCCCGAGCCGTACGGTGAGGCCATGCGCTACCAACCCGCCTTCGACACCGTCACCGGCGAGCCATACCTGCCGGTAAGTCAACGGGGGCGCAGCCTCCTCGAGGAGCCCCTCCTCAACAAGGGCAGTGCCTTCCCGATGGAGGAGCGCATCTCTCTCGGGCTCGGCGGCCTGCTGCCGTGGCATGTCTCCACCCTCGAGGAGCAGGTGCAGCGCGTCCTCGACCAGCTGACCTATAAGACCACCGATCTCGAGAAGCACATCTACCTCGCCAGCCTCCACGACCGCAACGAGACGCTGTTCTACAGGGTCGTGCTCGATCATCTCGAGGAGATGGTTCCGCTCATCTACACCCCGACCGTGGCCGAGGCATGCAGCCACTGGAGCCGAATCTTCCGCCGGACCCGCGGCATCTACATCACCCCCGGGGATCGCGGCTCCGTCGAGCCTCTCCTTCGCAACGACGGGATGAGCGAGGCTGCGGTGATCGTCATCACCGACAACGAGCGGATCCTCGGCATCGGCGACCAGGGAGCAGGAGGGATGGGGATCCCCATCGGCAAGCTCGCCCTCTACACCGCCGCCGCCGGGATCCACCCGTCGCTGTGTCTTCCGATCTCACTCGATGTGGGCACCAACAACCAGGAGCTGCTCGGCGATCCCCTCTACCTCGGGTATCGCAGCGAACGACTCCGGGGTGACGACTACTGGGCGCTCGTCGAGGAGGTGGTCCGCGCCATCAAGCGGGTCCACCCCGGGGCGTTGCTCCAGTGGGAGGACTTCGGGAACCGAACCTCCTTCCACCATCTCGACACCTACCGCGACGTCCTCCCGTCGTTCAATGACGACATCCAAGGGACTGCCGCCATGGTCCTGGGCGGCCTCTACGCCGCGATGCGGCTGCTCGGAGAGCGGTTCGCCGACCAACGGGTGGTCATCGCGGGGGCCGGATCGGCCGGTGTCGGCATCGCACGTCAGCTTCGGGCAGCCATGCTCCAGGAGGGCTTGGACCAGCAGACGGTTCGAGAGCGGATCCTTCTCACCGACAGTCACGGGCTGCTCGTCGAGGGCCGTGCGGACATGGAAGACCGGAAGCGGGAATTCGCCGTCAACCCAGGCCTGGTGGCCTCGTGGGGGATCTCCGGCGAGACCATCGACCTTGCGGACGTCGTGAAGGGCCAGCTGCCCTCCATCCTCATCGGTGTCACCGGCAAGCCGGGAAGCATCACGGAAGTAATGATCCGCACGATGGCGGGTGCCCACGACCGCCCCATCGTCATGCCACTCTCCAACCCCACCAAGAACACCGAGGCCGCCCCGGCGGACATCATCCGCTGGTCGGACGGGCGGGCGCTGGTCGCCACCGGGAGCCCGTTCGACCCGGTGAGCCACGACGGAGAGACCCACCGGATCGGCCAGGCGAACAACGTCTTCGTCTTCCCGGGCATCGGCCTGGGCGCCATCGTCGCCCGCGCCAGGGCGATCACCGTAGAGATGTTCCTCGCTGCGGCCCGAGCCCTCGCCGACTTCGTCGGCGACGACCGCCTGAAGGCCGGGGCGCTCTTCCCACCGATCACCGACGTCCGATCGCTCTCGCGACGGGTCGCTCTCGCAGTGATCGCCGCGGCCGAGAAAGGCGGCGTGGGCGAGTCCCTGGTGAATCCGGAAGCGGCCGTCGATGCCGCCATGTGGGATCCGGTGTACCTCCCCTACCGCCCCGGGTGACTCCACTCCTCCGGTTCGACTGGGGCCTCCGCAGGCGTCAGGGACCTTTGACCGTGATCAGTTCGAACCACGAGCCGGTACCATCCGAACCATGAGGCTTCGCAAAGGGATGCACGTGCGAGAGCTCTCCAAGCGGGTCGGCCAGCCGCCGCGGACCGGGCGGGTGCTCGAGGTGCATGGGCGAACGGTGTCCGTGCGATGGGACGACGGCCACCACTCGTCGATCTCGGGCGGCTATCTCATCCCGCTGAGGGACGACCGTTAGAAGCCGGCATCAGCAGCCGGGGCGGGATCATCTACCGCGCCCCTTCCCGTCTGAGAGCCGTCTTCATTCGCACTCCTCTACCTCCAGCACCGGGGTGCCCGAGTCCAATCCGGCGAAGACGTCACGCATGAATGCACGGGCGCGGTCCGGGTCGATCACCGGGAGGAACCGGTAATTGCGCTTGGGGGCCAGCGTCCCTTGCTGAATGGCGCCGGTGGTGATGTCCTCCGAGTCGAGCGCCGCCACCAGCGTGATCAGGTCGGGGAGCACCCGGAGGGGGATGTTGGTGATCACGTGCCGTTCGATCGTCGTCGCGATCCGAGAGAACTCCCTCAGGATCCTGAGGGCATCGGCCTGGGCCGCCACCTCCCGGATCAGGCATCGCTGGCGACGAGTGCGCACGATGTCGTTCGAATCGCTCCGGTTCCTCGAGTAGGCGAGGGCGGTCCTGCCGTCCATCCGCTGCCGGCCCGGCTCCAGCTCGAGGAAGAACTCCTCGTCGCCCGGCTTGGCGGGGGAGAACAAGACGTTCATGGGCGAACGCACAGTCACATATATGCCGCCGATCGCGTCGATCACATCCACGAACCCGGCGAAGTCGACGAGCACGTAGTAGTCGATCGGGATCGCCAGCGTCGTCTCGAGGACGTCGACGAGAGCTTCCATGCCGGGGTTGATCCCATTGGGATACCGGTTGGTGAAGGTAAACGATGATGGGTACACCGCGTTGATCCGGTCGAGCCAGATCTCCGGGGGACGCTCTTCAGGCTCGGGATCTGTCGCCTGGCTTGTGCCCTTCTCCTCGGCGCTCTTCGCCTGGTTGAACAGGTAGTCCTGCTTGGACTGGTAGTCGTTTTGGAGCTTGGTCGGGAGGAGCCAGCCGACGGTCTCACGGCTGATGCTGATGAGCACGGCTTGGTTCGTGGCGAGATCGAGAGACGCCAAGATCATCACGTCGGTCCTCAATCCGGTTCGACCGGGTCCGGCGTCACCGCCGGCGAGAAGGACAGTCACCCGGTTGCCGCCGATGGGAGACAGCCTCGGGTCGGGCAGGTCCCCGAACTCGACACCTCCCGTCGGCAGATCATCCCGCGGGAAGGTGGTGGTGGTCGACGACGACGAGGTCGTCGTGGTGGGAAGCACTGCGCCACCGAGGCGGGCGGCATTGGCGGCGACCTGCAGCCGAATCTCGGCTGCGGCGGCCTGAGCGTCGTCGACGAAGACCCGGTCGAGCAGTGTCAGCAGCCGCCCTGCCCTGGTGCCCACGAATACATGAGGTGCGACGAGGAACAGGGCGAGGGCGGCGGCAATGGCGGCGCGCCCGACGTTCGCCCACCCGTTTGCACCCGCCCCAAACCGCGGGGCCAACCGATAGGCGTCCACCGCAGCAAATACCCTGACACCGGCGATCACGAGGTTTGCAATCACCAGGCCCCAGACCCACTTCGGCTGGACGAGGAGCGCCAGCACGCCGATCGTGCCTTGTCCCCAGAACAGCAGGGCGACGATCGCCACCATGACGCTGGCGGCGAGAAACGGGATCGCCCTGCGCCAGCGGCGCAGGAAGAGGTGCCCGGCGCCGGGCACGATCAGCGAAACCGCGGCGGCGGTGGTGCCCCGCCAGCGGTCAAGGCGCCGGAGGCGGAATCGTCGGGCCCCGG
>JAUYIV010000312.1 GCA_030688105.1 Actinomycetota bacterium
CACGGGATCAGACTCCAGAATCTCACCGACCAGAGCGGGTTCCTCCGACGGGCGCGGATCCAGCGAGTCGAGATCGTCTCGGAGTCGGGCGCAACGGCCATCCTCGGGTTCGTCGACGAGCATGAGGAGCAGGTTCTGCCCCTTGAGCCGGCCACCGTCTCCGGCCGCGAGATCACGATCCGGGTGGTTGCTCTGTACCCACCCCAGAGCTTCGACGACCAGCCGGCGATCTCCGAGTTCGCCCTGGCCGAATTGACGCTCCTTGGGCGGGTCGCTGGTGGGGTCGACACGATCACATCGTGGGCGGGCGAGTGGTCCTATGTCACACTCGATCCGTCCCGGCAAGGGATCGCCCTGGCCCTCGCCTTCAACGGTGAGTCGTTCGCACTGATCACCCGGATGGAGGGCGGGGACACCCTCGTCTGGGAGTCGATCGACGGGCTTCAGTGGAGAGAGATCGTCGATTTCGGAGCGAACGACATCGCCGGCGGGCCACGCGACATCACGGACTCGGCGGTGCTCGATGGCTGGGTGGCAGTCGGCGTAAGAGACGGTCGAGCAACTGCGTGGCGGCCGGAAGCCGGGGCCTGGCAGGAGGTGCCAATCGACCTCGACACCGACTCCCCGGGCAGTGCGGCCCTGTCGGTCGTCGAGCGGGCGGGGCGGCTCGTCGCTGCCGGTTACTACGCACCCGCCAATTCGGGATTCCCGCCAGAGGTGATGCCGGCGATCTGGGTGTCGGATGATGGAGGCGCTTCGTGGCAAGCCGCGGAGGTCTCCGGGGCGACCCGGTGGCGGATCCACTCAGTGGTGGCGGGCCCGGCTGGGCTTCTCGGCCTCGCCAGCAGCACCATGGACTCTGTGGTCGGGTCGCAACTACTCGTGTTTCGATCGATCGATGGGCTCGTGTGGGAGCAGATCACTCCGATCGGGCTGGCTGCCCGGCAGATCGACGCGGCATTCGCCGACGGGGATGGCTACATCGCCCTCGATGGCCCGTCCGGCCAGATGTGGGAGTCGGTTGACGGAACGAACTGGGCTGCATCTGCACTGCCGGGTCGGCCCAGGGAGGGCAACGCCCTCGCCCACTTCGGCGCGCTCACCCGGTTCTACGGGTCGATCGTCGTGGTGGGCGATGAGAGCTATGACCAGCCGAACGGGTTCAACACTGCCGCGCCCATCGCGGCCTCTCAGATCGTGGGTGGGTGGGCGGTGACGAGTCGAACCCAGCCCGGCTCCGCGTATTTCGTCGCCGCCGGGATGGATCGCCTCGTGATGGCGGGAGAGTTGATCGACACGCCGGAGGGGTCGAGTGGTCGCGTGACCATCTTCGTCTTCCAGCCGGACCACCAGCCGGATCCGCTTCCATGCACCGATCGCACGCCCCCGCTGCCCGAGCAGGACCTTCCTCCCGCAGTGGCCGAGACTCGCCGGGCGATTAATTCAGCGGCGGTGAGTTGTGATTGGGACGAGTTTGCCCGCCTCACCGGAGGTGGAGACTTCTTTTACAACTACGAGGGTCTTGGCCGCGTTGGGAGTCCGATCCAGGACTGGGTCGATCTCATGAGCGAGGGAGAGGACATCCTCGGCCAGATCGCGACCGTGCTGACGCTTCCAGCACGGAGGGTCTCATTCGGTGATGGACCGGACGAATGGGTGTGGCCGGCAATTGCCTACAAGGACGAGCCCTCCGACGCCGACTGGCAGGCCCTCTTGCCGCTCTACGACCAGGAGCGAATTGATCACATCAGGTCTGGTGGCGAGGGCTACGCAGGGGGGTTCTTCCTACAGATCGGCCTCAACGGCCACTGGACCGCTGCCGGCACGATGTTGGTCTGATCCGCGCGAGCCCCCAACTCTGCTGCCCGGTGAGGCCATTTCGGCCCCTCCCCCCGCATCGCGAAGAGACACGCTCACGCGCCGCGAGCTTCTCTTCGTTGCGCCTCTCGCATAGCCGCGGCGGGCTGACGCGAGCCCTAATTCACCCGCCCCCGCGGCACATCCGGCAGGTTCCTCTCCGGTGTCTCGATCCCCGCTCCGGTGAGGCGCGCCTGGGCCTCACCGAGCAGGCGGCGGAGCCGGGTCACTTGGTGGCCGAGCCGCGAGATCTCCTCGCGCATCTCGAGGACTCGCTTCACCCCTTCGAGATTCACTCCATCTGCGGTCAGCTCCTGGATGAGGCCGAGCCTCTCCAGGTCCTCGTCGGAGTATCGGCGGGTCCCGCCGGGGGTTCGGTATGGCTGAAGGAGGCCGCGCCGCTCGTAGATCCGCAGCGTCTGTGGGTGCACCCCCGCCAACTCGGCGGCCACCGAGATTATGTAGACGGCGTCGGGCTTGCGGTCGGACATGGGTCACACCCCCAGGTGCTGTCGCGGGTCGTCTGACTGGAGATCTCTGAGGCGCTCGATGAGGGAGCGCTCCTCGTCGGTGAGCGCCTCGGGCACCGCGACTTCGACGGTCACCAGCAGGTCGCCGGCGCCCTTCGGCGTCGCCACGCCCTTGCCGGACACCCGGAAGGTCTTGCCGCTCGGCGTGCCCGGCGGGATCTTGAGGGTGACCTTCCCGTCGAGCGTGGGCACGGTGACGTTGGCGCCGAGCGCGGCCTCGGCGTAGGAGACCGGGACCTCGACCTCGAGATTGCGGCCCTTGCGCTCGAAGATCGGGTGGTCGCCGACGTGCACCCGGACGTAGAGATCGCCCCGCGGTCCGCCGTCGGTTCCCGGCCGGCCCTTGCCCTTCACCCGGATCCGCTGCCCGTCCTCGACACCGGCCGGAATCTTGACCGGCACATCACGGGGTCCCTCGGGCCCTTGCACCGCCAGGGTGCGGGTGGTCCCCGAGATGGCCTGGTGGAAGGAGAGCGAGATGTCTCCCTCGAGGTCGGCACCCTTCTGCGGACCGCGGCGCGCCCCGCCGCGGAAGAGGTCGTCGAGCCCGATTCCGCCGAAGATCGAGCCGAGGTCGCCCATGTCGCCGAGGTCCTCGAACCTGACGTATTGCGCGCTTCCCCCCGGCGAGCCTGCCCACCCACCACGCGAGAAGGCGTCCCTCGCCTGGTCGTACTCCTCGCGGACCTTGGGGTCCGAGAGCACGTCGTAGGCCTCGGTCACCTCCTTGAATCGCGTCTCGGCGGCCGGGTCGGGATTGGTGTCCGGGTGATAGGCCTGAGCGAGCTTGCGATAAGCCTTCTTGATGTCCTTTTGCGGGGCGGTCCGATCGACTCCGAGGACCCCGTAGAAGTCCTTCTCGAGCCACTCGCGCCGGATGTTCACGCCCGTGGCTCCTCCGCGGAGACATCTTCGGCGGCGACCTGGACCAGCGCCGGTCGGATCACCCGGCCCTTGTAGGCGTAGCCACGCCGAACCTCGGAGACGACGATCAGGTGCCCGTCTCCGCCACCCGACACCGCCTCGTGGCGTACCGGATCGAACGGTTGGCCGATCGCGTCGATGACCTCGAGGCCGTGCCCGGCGAGGACGTCCATCAGTTGCTGATAGGTGTTGCGCATGCCGGCGAGCACCCGCTCCTGAGCGTGGCTCTCCGCATCGGCGGCGAGCGCGGCGTCGAACGAGTCGAGCACCGGGAGGAGCGCGGTGATCAGGCGCTGCCCGGCGCGCTCCACGATCTCGTCGCGATCACGCACCGCACGCTTGCGGAAGTTGTCGAAGTCGGCGGCGACCCGCTTGAGGTCGTCGAGGTACGACTCCGCCGACTGGCGGGCTTCCGCCAGCTCATTGCCGAGGAGCCCGATGGCCGCTTCCGGGTCGTCGGGCAGCTCGATGTCCATCAGCGGGGACAAGTCGACGATTGCACTCTCCTCATGGGCGGCCTCATCGGTCACGACTCGTCACCCTCGTCGACGATCTCGGCCTCGACGACCTCGTCGCCTTCGGTGGCGGCTTCGCCCCCGGCCGCGGCGGCCTGCTGGGCCTCATGTACCTTCTGCCCGATCACCTGGGATGCCTTGATGAGCTCGTCGGTGGCGCTCTTCAGGTTGCTCGAGTCCGCCGCCGGGTCCTCGAGCAGCTTCCGGACCGCGGCCAGCTTGTCCTCGACATTGGTGCGCTCATCGTCCGAAAGCGACGAGCCGTGCTCTTCGAGCTGCTTGCCGACCTGATATGCGGCGTGGTCGGCCTGGTTGCGCGCCTCGGCGGCCTCACGCCGAGCATGGTCCTCGGCGGCGTGGGCCTCGGCGTCCTTGACCATCTGCTCGATCTCTTCCTTCGAGAGGGCGGTACCCCCGGTGATGGTGATCTGCTGGCTCTTGCCGGTGCCGAGGTCCTTGGCCGACACCGCGACGATGCCGTTGGCGTCGATGTCGAAGGTCACCTCGACCTTGGGCATGCCACGGGGAGCCGGGGCGATGCCGGTCAGGTTGAAGCGCCCGAGCGACTGGTTGCGGTCGACCATCTCACCCTCCCCCTGGAGGACGTGGACCTCGACCTCCGGCTGGTTGTCGGCGGCGGTGGTGAAC
>JAUYIV010000326.1 GCA_030688105.1 Actinomycetota bacterium
GCCTCGTGCACCACCAACTGTCTGGCTCCGATCGCCAAGGTGCTCGACGAGGAGTTCGGGATCAAACGCGGGGTGATGACGACCGTCCACGCCTACACGAACGATCAGCGACTCGCCGATGTCCCCCACAAAGACTTCCGCCGCAGCCGAGCGGCGACCGAGAACATCATCCCCACCTCCACCGGCGCCGCCAAGGCGATCGGCGAGGTGATCCCGCGGCTCGCCGGGAAGCTCGACGGGATGGCGATGCGAGTCCCGGTCCCCGACGGGTCGACGGTGGATCTCGTCGTGGAGGTCGAAAAGGACGTGACCGTCGAGCAGGTGAACGCCGCCATCCAGAAGGCTGCGAACGGCGCCCTCAGGGACATCGTCGAATACTCGGAGGCTCCGCTGGTCTCCAGCGACGTGATCGGCAACTCGCACTCGTCGGTGTTCGACGCCCCCTCCACCCAGGTGCTCGGCGGCAACCTGGTCAAGATCCTGGCGTGGTACGACAACGAGTGGGGCTACTCCAACCGGGTGGTCGATCTCATCGAGAGGCTGGCAGAATTGGGCTGACGGCCTCGCCTCCGCTCCCCCGCCCTCAGCCCAGGACTACCTGGCAAACCGTCCCTGCCCGAAGCCGGGCACCGCGATCACGATCGTGAAACGACCGATCACCCGTCCGTCCTCGGCGGACATGTACTCGACTGTGAGCTGCGGGCTCGTCACCGAGACCAGCGTGAACCCGTACTCCGAAACCGGATCGGAGTCGATGGTGTAGCCGGCGGCGGGTGCGTCACCCAGCTGCATCCGGGGCGGGTGGACGACCGTCGACCCGCCACCACCCGCCGCAGTGAGCGGAGAGGCGACGAGGAAAGCGGCCAGGATGATCGGCGCAAAACGGACTACGAGTCGGGCCACTTACCGACGGTATCAAGCGGCGAACCGCAAACGGCAAACGGCCAGACCGCGCCGGCCTCGCGGCGGGTCGGGGGTCCCTGTTGCTTGCTACTCGAAGAGCCCGCCGGGGTCCCGAATCTCGAGCCTCCCGCCCTTCGGGTCGCCGACGATCTCCGCGACGAACGGAACGAGGACATCGCGGCCTTCAGGAGTCCTGACGACCAATCGATCCTGGGCCGCCCCGATGTCCACCGCGCCGACCACACCCAGCAACCGGCCATCGGGAGTCACCGCCTCGAGCCCGATCAGATCGTCGGGCCAAAACTCCCCCCGGTCGAGGTCGCGCCGGGCTTCCCGAGGCACGCTGAGCACCGAACCGCGGAGCCTCTCCGCCTCGGCGCGGTCGCCCACGCCCTCGAAGCCCACGATGAGCCCCCTGGCGCGATACTGCGAGACGGACACGACGACCAGCTCCCGCCCCTCACCGGTCCAAACGCGGGCACCGGGAGCGAAGCGGGCAGGATCATCCGACTCGGGGAGCACAGTCACCTCGCCGCGCACGCCGTGGGGCCGCCCGATCCGGCCCACCGGGATGCGGTCGTCAGTCGATGAACTCAACCCGAGCCTGCAGGCCCTCTTCATCGGCGGCGGCCTGAGCGATCGTGCGTATCGCCTTGGCGACCCGGCCGCGTCTGCCGATGACTCGGCCCATGTCCGGCTTGGCCGCCCGAACCTCGGCCGTGACCTCCTCTGGCCCCTCCTCGACGATGGTCACGCTGACCGCCTCGGGGTCTTCGACGATCTCGCGCGAAACGTAGTCGACGACGCGCTGGACGATGTCACCCTTCACGACCGCTCCTCTGCATCCTCGGCGATGGGTTCGGCTGCGGCGGCCTCCGGTTCCTCTCCGGCGATGTCGACCACCTTGTCCTCGGCCGCCGCGTCCACCACCGCCATGTCCTCGGGGGCGGCCTCTTCCACCGGGGGGGCCTCAGGCATGGCCTCGGCGACGGGCTGGCGTTGGGCCGCTTCTCCCACCACGTGGACTCGGCGGTCCTTGAGGGGACGCGCCTCGAGCGAACCCGAGATCTCGAGAAGCTTCCGGACCTGGCTCGACGGCTGGGCGCCTCGTTCCATCCAATACTCGGCTCGCTCATTGTCTATTTCGACGATCGAGGGGTCGACCGTGGGGTCGTAGCGCCCGATCTGCTCGATGTAGCGCCCGTCCCGCGGGCTGCGCGAGTCGGCTACGACCACCCGATACGAGGGCTGTCGCTTCTTTCCGACTCTCGTCAGGCGGATCTTCACCGCCATCGGTCACCTCTTCCTCTTGCGGCCCCGCCCCGGCGGCCCGAGCCCCGGTATCGGGCTCTTGCCTCCAGCGACGGCCTTCATCAGCTTCTGCGTATCGGCGAACTGCCTCAATAGCCCGTTGACGTCTTGAGGGGTCGTGCCCGACCCCCTGGCGATGCGGCGTTTGCGGCTGCCGTCGATGATCTTGGGGTTTCGCCGCTCATCGAGTGTCATCGATCGGATGATCGCTTCCACTCTGCCGAGATCCTTGTCGGAAACGTCGGCCCCTTTGAAGGCCGATGCGGCGCCCGGGAGCATACCAACCAGTTGGGTGATCGACCCCATCCGCCGCACCTGCTGAAACTGGTCGAGGAAGTCCTCGAAGGTGAAGGAGGCGGTGCGCAGCTTCTCCGCGGCCTCGGCGGCGGCCCTCTCATCCCAGGTCTCCTCGGCCTTCTCGATGAGGGTGAGCACGTCCCCCATGCCGAGGATCCGCGACGCCATGCGCTCGGGATGGAACACCTCGAGGTCGTCGATGCCCTCACC
>JAUYIV010000334.1 GCA_030688105.1 Actinomycetota bacterium
GGCGCCGAGATCGTCGAGGTGCGCGACCCGATGCTGGATCCGTCGCTCATGCCCAGGGCCGCGTACGCCGAGGTCGCCACCGTGCACCGCGCCTGGTTCGAGGCCGATCCCGAGCGCTATGGGCCGGAGATCCGGGAGCGCATGGGGCGCGACATGCTCCACTCCGCGGACGACGTGACCCGGGCCCATGCCTGGAGGGCCGCGCTGCGGCGCGCCACCCAGCGGGTCTTCGCCCGGGTCGATGTCTTGCTCACCCCCACCACGGCCGCCCCGTCGAAGCTCATCGGTGAACCCGACGTCGACGGTGGCGGCGAACCAGAGCCGTACCGCATCGCCCTGTCGTGGTTCAGTACGCTGCCGAATCAGATGGGCGTGCCCGCACTCGCCATGCCGATGGCCGCGCCGGGCTCCCCTCCCCCCTCGATTCAGGTGATCGCCCCCTGGTGGCGGGAGTCCCACCTGCTGGCGATCGGCTGGGCGATGGGCGATGCCGAGATCACCGGTGCCGGCATGGTCGCCAATGGAATAAGCCGGGGGGCGACCGACATACAATGAACAGCGTCGCGATTTCGGAGGAAAAGATCATCGACGACCCGGCTGGGTCGAGCAGCCCCGTGGGCTCCCCTGCCGCTCCTCCATTTCCAACTCGTTTGGCAGGAGTGATCGGACTGTGACCGAAGCGTCAACCATCGACCCGACCGACCAACAGATCGAAAAGGTCCACACCGCGGCCATCCGCTTCGCCGGAGACTCCGGCGACGGGATGCAGGTCGCCGGCGCCCGGTTCACCGATGCCTCGGCGATCTTCGGAAACGACCTGA
Organism: Actinomycetota bacterium; assembly: GCA_030688105.1. GTDB lineage: Bacteria > Actinomycetota > Acidimicrobiia > Spongiisociales > UBA11373 > JAUYIV01. The sequence continues at coordinate 822 of JAUYIV010000334.1, forward strand.
GCACCTTCCCCAACTTCCCGGCAGAGATACGCGCTCCTGCCGGCACCCTCCCTGGTGTCTCGTCGTTCCAGGTCCACATCGCCGACCGTGACATCCTGACCCCCGGAGATCAGCCCGATGTCCTCGTGGTGATGAACCCGGCGGCACTCAAGGCGAATCTGCACGACCTGGCCCCGGCGGGGACGATCGTCGCCAACTCCGATGCCTTCGTGGATCGCAACCTCGAGAAGGCCGGGTACGACACCAACCCCCTCGAGGACGGGTCGCTCGACGCCTACCGGCTGCTGGCGGTGCCAATGGAGGAGCTGACCAAGAAGGCGGTCGAGGACTCGGGGCTCAAGGGGCGCGGGGTGCTTCGCTCGAAGAACTTCTTCGCACTCGGGCTGATGGCGTGGATGTTCCATCGCCCCCTCGAGCCCACGCTCCAGTGGATCGACCGAAAGTTCGGCAAGGACGACGAGGTCCGCGCCGCCAATGAGATGGCGTTCCGTGCCGGCTATCACCTCGGCGAGACCACCGAGATGTTCCGGCACACCTACGCGGTGCAGCCGGCCAAGTTGCCGGCGGGCACCTACACCAACGTGACCGGCAACCAGGCACTCGCCTGGGGAATCATCGCCGCCGGCCAGGCGGCCCGGCTCCCGGTTCTGTATGCCTCCTATCCCATCACCCCGGCTTCAGAGATCCTCCACGAACTGGCCCGCCATCGAAACTTTGGGGTGCGCACTTTTCAGGCCGAGGACGAGATCGCCGCGGTCGGCGCCGCGCTCGGCGCATCATTCGGCGGCCACCTGGGCGTGACCGGGACCAGCGGGCCCGGTGTCGCCCTCAAGAGCGAGACCATCAGCCTGGCGGTGATGACCGAGCTTCCGATCCTGATCATCGATGTGCAGCGCGGCGGCCCGTCGACCGGCCTCCCCACCAAGACCGAGCAGGCCGACCTTCTGATGGCGATGTACGGGCGCCACGGCGAGGCCCCCCTTCCGATCGTGGCGATTGCCTCGCCCTCCGACGCATTCGAAACCACGATCGAGGCGGCGCGCATCGCCCTCAAGTACATGACCCCGGTGATGTTGATGTCGGATGGCTACATCGCCACCAGCGCCGAGCCGTGGCGGCTCCCCGACCTCGAGGACCTGCCCGACATCTCGGTGAAATTCATCTCGGAGGCCAACGCCAACGGAGAGTTCCTCCCCTACCTGCGGGACGAGAAGACGCTCTCCCGCCCCTGGGCGGTGCCGGGCACCCCGGGCCTGGAGCACCGCATCGGCGGGCTCGAGAAGGAGGACGGAACCGGCAACGTCTCCTACAACCCGGCAAACCACGAGAAGATGACCATGCTGCGGGAACAGAAGATTGGCCGGATCGCAGAGGACATCCCCGAGATCGTGGTCGACGAGGACGAAGGCGCCGAGGTCCTCGTGCTCGGATGGGGCTCATCGTATGGGGCGATCCTCGCCGGGGTCCGCCGGGTTCGGGCCCGGGAGCAGAAGGTGGCCCGGGTTCACCTCCGATACCTGAATCCATTCCCCAAGAACCTGGGAGAGGTGCTGTCGCGGTATCCGAAGGTGCTGGTGCCCGAACTCAACAGAGGGCACCTGTGGAGAATGATCCGTTCGGACTTCCTCACCGACGCCATCCGTTACAGCAAGGTGCAGGGCCAGCCCCTCAAGGCGTCCGAGATCGAAGCAAAGCTCATGGAGACGATCGAGTCATGACCGATACGACCACCCACAGCCGGCAGGACTGGCAGAGCGACCAGGAGGTCCGGTGGTGCCCGGGGTGTGGCGACTACACGATCCTCGCCGCCGTGCAGAACTTCATGGCCGATCTCGACGTGGAGAAGGAAGACGTCGTCTTCATCTCCGGGATCGGCTGCGCCGCCCGCTTCCCCTACTACATGAACACCTACGGGATGCACAGTATCCACGGCCGGGCTCCGGCGATCGCCAGCGGTCTGGCCGTCGCCCGGCCCGACCTCTCGGTATGGGTGGTCAGCGGGGATGGAGACGCCCTGTCGATCGGCGGCAACCACTTCATCCACGCCCTGCGGCGCAACATCAACATCAAGATCCTCCTGTTCAACAACCAGATCTATGGCCTCACCAAGGGTCAGTACTCGCCGACGAGCGAACAAGGAAAGCGGACCAAGTCGAGTCCTTGGGGTTCGATCGACCACCCGTTCAACCCGGTGAGCCTCGCCCTGGGAGCGGAGGCGACCTTCGTGGCGCGGACGATCGACATGGACCGGCTCCATACCCAGGACATGCTCCAGCAGGCGTATGACCACAAGGGATCGGCGTTCATCGAGATCTATCAAAACTGCAACGTGTTCAACGACAAGGCCTTCATCAAGCTCACCGGGCGCGAGGAGCGGGAGATCAACCGAATCAACCTCGAGCATGGCAAGCCGGTGGTCTTCGGTCCCGAGAACCAGTGGGGCGTCGTCATGGAGCAGGGGACGGCGCGCGTCGTCGACGTGTCCGCCGTCGGGATCGACAGGATCCACGTGCACGATGCGGAGGCCGACAGCCCCTCCGGCGCTTTTGCGCTCACCAGGCTCAGCCACAATCCGATCGGCCCGACGCCCGTCGGCGTGTTCAGGAAAGTCCAACGCCCGACGTACGAGACCACCCTCCAGCAACAGATCCACGACGCCCAGGCCTCGCGGGGCCCCGGCGACCTGTCGAAGCTGATCGCATCGACCGGGACGTGGACTGTCGAGTAGTTCGCTCGGCGGATCTTTCGAACCGGTCTGCTCGAACGGCGTGAACGCGTCCGTCGAGTGAACGGCTCGCGACCACCGCTGAACAGACGTCCCGAACCGGTCTCCTCACCCGCGGCAACGGTGTCTCTCGGGTCTACGGCCCACGGCAAGAACCGCGGGCACAAGTCCCCGCGTGATCGGGCCTGGCGGTGAACCGTAGGCCGTGGACCGGGCCGTAGGCTGCGCTGGGTGGAGCGCATCCATGTCGAATTTCGCAAATGGGACGGGTCCCTGCATTGGCATTTCGATACCGTCCGCCTCGGCGCGGACTCACACGGGGTGTGGCTCGGTGGGCATGACGGCACGCCGGTGCGGCGAGGATCCGAGCCCCCGATCACGTCGCCCCCGTTCGCCATGCTGATCCCCGATGATCAGTGGTGGACGGCCACCTTCAACCCCCGACTCGCCGGCGCTCCATTTGGCTATGTGGCCTACGTCGACATCTGCACGCCGGCCGCATGGGACGACGCGTCGGTCTCGTCGACCGATCTGGATCTCGACGTGGCGATGCGACCCGACGGAGTGGTCGAGCTCCTGGACGAGGACGAGTTCGCCCAGCACCGGATTTCGATGGGGTACCCGGGCCACATGGTCGATCACGCCCGGACCGCCGCAGCGGCGATCTTCAGGGCGATGCAGTCCGGAGATGAGCCGTTTGCAACGGTGGGCCAAGAGTGGCTGGGCAAGGCGATCGATCTGGGGGGAGAGGCGAGTGGCGATTGGCGATAGGCAGCGAGGCCGCCACAGGCGGCCGACTTCCGACCTCACCCCTCCTTCAGCGCGCGACACGCCTCTGCCATCGTGAACCGACCCTCGGTGATCTCGCGGCCGACAATCACCCCGTCGAGGCGCCTGCCCGACTCCTCCAGGGCGGCCAGCGATCGGAAATCGGCCATGTCCTTGGCTCCACCGGCGGCGATGACCGGCTCATCCGCGAGCGAGAGTGCTCGCCGAAGGATGCCGTAGTTCGACTGTGACGCCAATGCATCGCGTCCGGCTTCGCCGACCAAGAACGCCGCCACGCCCGCCGACGAGAGGTCGATGAGAGCCTGCTCTAGGAAGACCCCGCTGTCGACCTGCCATCCACGGATGGCGATCTCCTCGTCGGGCCTCACATCGAGGCTCACCACGATGTTGTCGGGATGATCGCGACACAGCTCCCAGACCATCAGCTGATCCTCGATGGCCGAGGTGCCGAGGATGATCCGGAATGCGCCGTAGCCGAGGAGACGCTCCACTTCGCTCGGGGATCGAATCCCGCCTGCCACCTGTACGGGAACGTCGACGGCGTCGATGATGTCCTTGATCAGTGGGCGATTCTCGTAATCGCCGTAGGCGGCTGCGTCGAGATCGACGACATGAAGGCGGTCGGCGCCCTGAGCCACCCAGCTGCGCGCCCGGCCGATGGGATCGGCGTCGAGGGCGATCGCCTCCCTCACATCGCCTTTGGGCAGGCGCACCGCCCGGCCGTCGAGGAGATTGATGCGGGCATATAGATCCATGGATCAAGGGTACGGGGTTGGGAGGCGTTCGGTCGGCGTGTTGCGACCGGCAACCGGCAACCGGCACCGGCGACGGGCGCCGGGCAAGTGCGGGCGCCGGTAGAGGGGTCCGGCACCGACGCTCTCCCCCTCCGGCCGTACCATCTGCTGATGGGGCTGGCCCTGAGTGTCCTGATCCTCGGCGGCATCGCACTCCTGGTGATCTTCGGAGTGCTGATGATCGGTCTCCGGGTGGGCTTCTCCGGACTAGTGATCCCCCTGGGCCGCGGTGTGGCTCGGGTGGTCATCCTCGTCGGCGTCGCCGAACTGTTCGCCCTGCCGATCGTCGTGATCGTATGGGCGTTGCCAACGGACGCGGCCTGGTCCGTCGCCCTCTGGCTCTGGCCCCCCTCCCTCCTCATCATGCTGATCCCGCACACGATCCTCCTCGGTGTCGCAGCGAGGATCGATCGAAAGGCCCTGAGGGTGGCCGTGACGTTCGCTGGAGCGGGGGGCTGGGCGCTCCCGCTGCTGGGTACGGAGTCCTGGTTCGGCGGCTTCGACCAGACCATGTATCTCGCCCTGCACGCCGCCCTCGTCACGGGAACCTGGGAAGCGCTCTTTCAGCTGCGCCACCGGCCGGTGGCCGGGTTCCCGGGGCGCCTGATGACGCCGGGGACGAGGCATCCGGTCCCGAAGGCATCCGATGGCGATC
>JAUYIV010000073.1 GCA_030688105.1 Actinomycetota bacterium
CGTTCGTAGAGCGTGCGGACGATCGGAATCGACATCGCCATGAGCCCGGCCGCGGCGGCGAGGCTCAGCACGATCACGAACCGGACCGCTCTCCCCACGGCCGCGGCCAACTCGCGGTGCTTCCCCTCGGCGGCGAGCCGCGCCAGGAAGGGGTACGCGGCGACACCGGCAGCCTGGGCGATCACCCCGACCGGCACCAGCATCGTCTGTCGGCCGAAGGTCAGCCACGACACGCCGCCATCCTCGGTGAGCGACCCGAACGCCCTGCCGAGTTGCTCGTCGAGCACCACCAGGGACTGGCCGAGCATCAAGGGGATAGCCAACGCGAAGTAGCGGCGAACGGCCGGGTGCCTGCCGAGCAACCGGCCGGGAAGTCGCAGCCCCTCCCGATGAGCCCCCCACCACTGGAGCAAGAAGATCCCGAGGAATGCCCCGCCCAATGCGCCCCAGGCGAAGCCATCGGCTCCGGGATCGTCCCGTCCCAGACCGCCGAGCAGGCCTCCGGCGATGATTCCGACGTTGTAGATGATCGGCCCGAGCGTCGGGATTACAAACTTCTCACGGGCGAACTGCCACGCGGTGAACAGCTGCCCGAGGATGAAGAACACCTGAGCGGGCAGGACGATGCGGGTGAGCCGGGCCGCCTCCGAGACCTGAGCATCGGTGAAGCCCGGCTCGATCGCCCTGAGGACCGGCTCCACGAAGGGCATGGCGACGAGGATGAGTCCGCCGATGGCAAGCGTCAGGGGCCGGGCGATCGCCCAGAACGCCCGCTGTGCGTCGGCTTCGTCCCCCGCGGCGAACCGCTTGGCCAGCAACGGGATGAGGGTGATCGCCATGTAGGCGCCGGCGAGCAGGTAGTTGAGCAGGTCCGGGATGACGAACGCCACGAAGTACTCGTCGCCAGTGGAGCCGGCGCCGAGGAGCCAGGCGAACACGATCTGGCGCACCAACCCGAGGACCCGGGAGAGCAGGACCCCTCCGGCGACGATGGCGGCTGCGATCCCCATTCGGCGGTAGATGCCGTGCGTGGGCGGCGGTGTCACCGGAGGAGGATCGGTCACCGGCGGAAAGGTAGCGAGAAGCCCCGTTGCCCGTTGAACCCGCTTACCGCTTCCCGCTTCCCGCAAGAATCAAGAGTCAAGAATCAAGAATCAAGAGTCAAGACCAGAGAAGTCTTGGATGTGGGCGATGCCGGAGTGTCTTCCGGCTGATGGCTGATGGCTGATGGCTGATGGCTGAAGGCTGAAGGCCGAGGGCCCGGGCGGCGATCTGGCGCCGGGCGAGTCTTCTGCTGAGCCGGGTCCAGGCTCGCCCGCAGGGTCAGAGACCCCCCTCCCCCCTCCGGGGTACTCCCCCCGCTCCGCGGGGGGAGATGAGCCCTACTCGGACGTGGCGTCCATTCGCTTCAGCAGGAAGGCCCCGACCAGGATGCAGACGAGGGCGATCCCGAGGGCCTTGGCCAGCGCACCACCCGCCCCCGGCGCGAGCGCTCCAAGTGGTTCGCCGAGGGCGGAGGCCGTCTCGGGGAGCATCCCGACGTATGCGGTGAGTCCGATGCGGGAGAGGGAGACGTTGGCCAGTGACGGCGCGGCGAAGCTGATCCCCGACTCCCAGACGAAGACGTACACCAGCCCGATCAGGACCGCCCGCGAGGTGACGTGGCCGAGGACCATGAACACCGCGGTGTACCCGGCCGTCGCCAGCAGAACGGCGACGAGGGTGGGGGCGAGGGTGATCCAGGTGTCGGCGCGCACGGCCAGCACGAAGCTCGCCAGGAAGCCCGCCGATCCCGCGATGAGCGATGCCGCCAGCCAGGCCGCGGTGAGCTTGGCCGCGGCGATGGTCGACCGCCGGATCGGCCGGAGCAGGAGAAACGAGAGCGTCCCGTCTCGCCGCTCGTCGCCGAGGGCGCCCGAGCCGATCACGAGGGTCACGATCGGCACGACCAGGAGCAACAGCGTGGGCAGAGGAACGTCGTTGTATCGCTCGAACGCTCCCGGCGGCGAGGGATCGATGGACGCGAACCACATGACCACCGCAGGCAGCAGTGCCAACAGGCCCAGCACGATCCATCGGCGGCCACCGACCACCTGCCGCATCGTCACCCGCACCATGGAGGCAAACGCCCTCATGTCCGCCTCCGTACCAGGTATCGGAAGACGCTCTCGAGTGACTCGTCCTCGGGCTCGAACGCGGTCAGCCGCACGCCGAGATCCTTGGCGACCTGCGGAACCCGCCGGCCGAGGTCCGGCAGATCGGAGGTCTCGACATGGAGGGTATTGCCCGCCACCGCCACCGAGGTCACGCACTCGGTGGCCACGAGATTCGCGGCGATCGTTCGCGGGTCGTCGGAATCGATGCGGATCCGGTACGGGATGTCGGCCATGGCCTGCCGGATCGCGAGCACGCTGCCGGCGGCCGCCAGCCGCCCATCAACGATTGCGATCACCCGGTCGGCCATGCGCTCGACTTCGGCGAGGACGTGCGACGACACGATCAGGGTCTTCCCGGCGGCGCCCAACCGCCTGAAGGTATCGATGAGGTGGGCGCGTTGGACCGGATCGGTTCCATTCAGCGGTTCGTCGAGGATGAGCACGTCGGGGTCGGTCACCAGGGCGGCGGCCACCTTCGCCCTCTGCCGCATCCCCTTGCTGAAGCCGGCGATGGGGCGGTCGGCGGCTGCGGCGAGATCGACCGTCTGTATGGCGCGTTCCACCCCTGAACGCGAGACCCCGGACAGGTCGGCGGCATACGACACGAACCCGCGGGCGGTGAGGAATCCGTAGACCGCATCCTCCTCGGGGACGAGCGCAACTCTGCGATAGACGCGGTGGTCGCGACGCGGGTCCGATCCGAGGACCGACACCGAGCCGTCCGACGGGCTGAGCAACCCGCAGATCATCCGGAGGAGAGTGGTCTTGCCGGCTCCGTTCGGCCCGAGTAGCCCGCTCAGCCCCGGGCCGAACGAGCAGGTCACGTCCGAGACGGCGACCTTCTGCCCGAACCATTTCGATGCTTCTCGAACTTCGACGGTGGCGCCGGTCACCACGGCGGGCGAGGTCGTCATCCCGCTCTTCTCTGACGGGCGTACACCGTGAGCCCAGAGAGCGCCGCTACCACGATGATCACGAGGAGCGACACGGACGGATCGAACCCGGCGTCCTCGGGAATCCAGCTATGAGTGCTCGAATCCATGATCCAGTCCTTCACATACCCCGGGTGGTGCTGGAAGGCGAAGAGGCCCATGAAGTCGAACCCCGCCTCGATGAGCCCGCGCGTGGCCGCGCTCGAAATGGTGACCACGCCGAGGAAGGCCCCCGCCGCCACCGACGCCCTTCTGGAGAAGGCGGCCACGAGGAAGCCGAGCGGTGCGTACGCGGCGAAGTACACGACCGAGGACAGCGCGGTCTGCCAGAGGATCTCTGCGTTCTCGGTGACGTATGAGCCGAAGCCGTTCACCCAGGCTCGTCCGAGGAACAGCATGACATGGGGCAGCCACAGGAAGCCGAACACGACCGTCGCCAGCGACGCCGCCCTCATTGCCACGTAGTCCGCGGTGGTGAGCGGGCGGGAGGCGTACACCGACAGGGTGCCGTGCACCCGATCGGGGAGGAGGAGCTCGCTCGATGCGAGGGCGGTGAAGATGAGCACGAGGGCACCGGTGAGGTCGAAGTACTGGCTGTGCCCGAAGAGCGTCGCCTCCGGGTCGAACTCGCCGGCGATGACGCCGAAGGCCACGAAGAAGAGTGCGGGAAGGAGCGCGATCGCCAGCAGGGCGAACGGGAGCACCTTTCGACGGGCCCGGCGGCGCAGCCCGAGGACGCGGCGCAGGCCGTCCCGGTATAGGGCGCGTCGGGCGCCCGAGCGGCCGAGGCGGGGACCGTCGTATGGCCGCCAGCCGAGATCGAAGACGACACCTTCAGTCATTCGATCCCTCGCCCATGAAGACGTCTTCGAGAGTCGTCCGTTTGGCCCCGAGCCGTCGCAGCGGCACTGCGGCTTCGACGAGGGCATCGCGGGCGATCGCGAAGGCATCGCCTCCGGCCGAGGTCAGGTGGAGGACCGTCCCCGTCACCTCCACGGTCGCTCCCAGCCTTCGCGCGGCAGCCGCCACCATTGCGGCGTCGCCGATGACCTCGAGCTCGACCTCATCGGTCGTCGAGAGATCCGTGAGCGGTCCCGAGCGCAGCACCTTGCCGCCGTCGAGCATGATCACCCAATCGCAGGTGCGCTCGATGTCGGTGAGCACATGCGACGAGATCACCGCATTGATCCCGAAGCCTTGGAGGCGGGTGACCAGGTCGAGCATCTCTTCGCGTCCCTCGGGGTCGAGCCCTGCGGTCGGCTCGTCGAGAAGCACCAGGGACGGGTCGTGCACGATCGCCTGGGCGAGTTTCGTCCGCTGTTTCATGCCGGTCGAGAACTCGCCGATGTAGCGGAAGCGCTCCTCGTGAAGGCCTACGAGGCCGAGCACGTCGCTCGCCCGCTGGCGGGCCGCCCGCACCGGCAGCCCCCCGAGCTCCGCGGCGTATCCGAGGAAGTCCGCAGCCGTCTGGTCGGGAGGGAGGCAGTTGCTCTCCGGCATCCATCCCACCTTGGAGCGGACCTCGAGCCGTTCGGTGGCCACCGGGTGTCCCAGTACCTCCACCCGACCCGACGCCGCCGGCAGCACCCCCAGCAGGATCTTCAGCAGTGTGGTCTTTCCGGCCCCGTTGGCTCCTACCAGCCCGATCCGACCAGACGGGATCTCGAGAGACACGCCATCGATGGCGACGATGTCCCCGTAGGCGAATCGGAGGTCGCTCGTGGCGATGATCGGGGCTTCGGACATTGGGGGGAAACTAGTGGTCTCCCGATCGGTGTCGGCGCCGCCCGCCACCCGCAACTCGTGAAAAGAGGGGGCTTGCCGAAGGCGGGGGGCGGGAGGCGGGAGGCGGGAGGCTCAACTTCCTCGCCACCACCGTCTCACGATCTCCCATCCGGTGGGGCGCTTCGGGGGCGCAGGAGTTGGTTGTGGTGCGGCTGGCTCCCTGCTCGGCCGTTCGATCGACGCCGCCTTCTTGAGCTCGTCTCGCTCGATCCGAATCTCGCCAAGCCGCTCCCTGAGGAACTCGGCCTCGGTCTCCGCCTTGGCCGCCCGCTCCCGGGCCTCGGCGAGCAGGAGCCCGGCCTCGTGGATGTTCCCCAGCTGGTCCATCAGGCGGTCCCAGGCGTCGCGCGGCACCAGCATCGCCGAGCCGTCTGCTATCGGTCCGGTGGCGCCGGCGCGGGGGGGTGGAGAGGGCCCGCCGGCACGGTGCGACAGCCGATGCGCCACCGACTCGGCCGTGATCATCCACTGCCGGCCGTTGGGCCCGTCGGCCTTGACCGCATCGACGGCGCCATCTCTGGCCCACCCGCGCAGCGTGCCCACCGACACCCCGAACCGATGCTCGGCCTCCCTCAGTGTGATGCGGCCCCCGACGGGCGGCGACGGCTCCTCAGGACGGTCGCCCTCGGACGGCTTCGGCGTTTTCCCCACCGGCCGAGCCGGCCGCTGATCCCACGTAAAGGCGGAGTCGGGCATTTGCGAGGAGGCTACCGATGGGAACTCCAGGTCCGTGAATCAGGAACCAAGAGCCAAGAGTCAAGACTTGTGCTCCTGACTCGTCTTGATTCTTGATTCTTGATTCTTGCGGGCGACGGGCGACGTTCTGCGGGCAACGGGTAACGGGCAACAGGCAACGGTCCGGTGCCGTCGGTCGCCGCGTGCGATAATCGCATGTGGCCCGTCACCAGCTTCCCAGCGAGGAGGACGTGCGCGCTCTCGTGGGGCGCGTCGTCGATGCGGTCGCCTCGTCCGCTCCCGCCGACACCTCCGTTGGGGCCGAGCAATCCCCCGCAGGGGCTCGGTCAAACGGCCCGATTGCAGTGGGTGCCGACCACGGTGGGTTCCGGTTGAAGGAGCGGATCGGGTTCCGCCTGCGTGAGGCCGGCCACGACGTGGTGGACTGCGGAACCGACTCGACCGAGGCCGTCGACTACCCGGATTTCGCCCTTGCCGTGGCCGAAAGGGTCGCCTCGGGCGAGTGCGCCCTCGGCATCGTGGTCGACGGCGCCGGTATCGGGTCGGCGATGGTCGCCAACAAGGTTCCCGGGGTCCGTGCCGCGCTCTGTTACGACATCTCGTCAGCCCGCAACAGCCGGGAGCACAATCACGCCAACGTGCTCACGCTCGGCGCCGGCCTCGTCGGCGAGAACCTCGCCTGGCAGATCGTCGAGGAGTGGCTGGCCACCCCATGGGGCGAGGGGCGTCATGCCCGGAGGGTCGCCAAGATCGACGCCATCGAGCGGGAGGGCGGGATGGTCGCGGCCGTCGAGGCCGGCCGCGTGCAGCAGGAGATCGCCGACAGCGCCTATCGCTGGCAGCGCGCCGTGGAGGGCGGCGACCGCCGCATCGTCGGCGTCAACTGGGACCGCACGGAGGAGGCGCCGGTCGGCGAGCTCTTTCGCGAGAGCCCGCAGACGCTCTCCCACCAGCTGGCGCGGCTCGACCGGAGCAAGCGCGCGCGCGACCCGCGGCGCGTGGACAAGGCGCTCGGGGCCCTCCGCCACGCGGCCGTGGGGAGTGAGAGCCTGATGCCGCACTTCCTCGAGGCGGCCGCGGCGCGGGCGACGGTCGGCGAGATGGTGACGCGGCTCCGGGAGGTGTTCGGGGAGTTCCGCGAGCCGCTCGTGTTCTAGGCCCGGCCCCGGGCCCCCGTCAGCGCAGCGTGCGGGCGCGCGGGCCCACCTGCGTCTTCGCCACCTCCCAGGCGTCCTGCACCCAGTCGCAGAGGAGCGCGCGGGTCTCGCGCGGGTCGATGATGTCCGTGACGCCGAAGCGCTCTGCCGTGCGGAAGGGTGAGGCGAGCCGGTGGTAGCGCTCCTCCAGCTCGAGGCGCCGGGCCGTTGGGTCGGGCGCGGCCTCGATCTCGCGCCGGAAGGCAGCGGCGACGCCCCCCTCCACCGGGATCGAGCCCCAGCGCGCCGAGGGCCAGGCGAAGCGGTGGTCGAGGGCGCGGCCGTCCACGCCGTGCTTGCGCCCGTGCATGGCTCCGGCCACGCCGAAGGCGCGCCGTACGATGATCGTCACCCACGGTGTCACGCTCTGCTCGATGGCGCCGATGGCTTTGAGCGCCGCCGTGATCGTGCCCTCCTCCTCGGCCCCGACTCCCGTCATGAGCCCCGGCTGGTCCACGAAGTTCACGACGGGCAGGTGGAAGGTGTCGCAGAGGTCCACGAGCTTCTCGGTCTTCTGGGCCGCCGCCCGGGTCATGGCGCCGCCCGCCACCTTGGGGTCGTTGGCCATGACGCCGACCGGGATGCCGCGGAGCCGGGCGAGACAGGTGATGGTGGAGCCGCCGTGGTAGCGGCCGATCTCGAAGATCGACTCACGGTCGAGCACGCCCTCGAGGATCCGGCGCGGGTCGTAGAGCTTGCGGCGGTCCCGCGGGATGGCCTCCGAGAGCCACTGCTCCGCCCGCCCGGGGGTGTCGGTGCATGCCGCGTGTGGCGGCGGCTCCCACACGTGACGTGGCAGGTAGCCGAGGAAGCGGCGCGCCTGGCGGAGCGCGTCCGGCTCGTCCTCGGCCTCATTGTCCACGACGCCACTCTTCCTCGAGTGCACCTTGTAGCCGCCCAGCGCCTCCTTGTCCACGTCCACGTTGAAGGCCTGCTTGACCACCGGTGGGCCCGCGGCGAACACCTGGCTCGTCCCGCGCACCATCACGGAAAAGTGCGAGCCCGCCACCTTGATGGCGCCGAGTCCCGCGCACGAGCCCAACGCCACGCCGACCACCGGGACCGCGCCGAGGAGGGGCGTGAGGGGCCAGGAGGCGTAGCCGGGGATCCTGGTGCCCTGCTGCTGGTCGAGGAGGCGCACGCTGCCGCCGGCGCTGTCCACCAAGCGGACGAGCGGCATCCTGAGCTCCAGCGCCAGCCGCTCTGCGTAGATCCACTTCTCGGAGTTCGTGGACTCCGAGGAGCCGCCGCGGATGGTGAAGTCGTCGGCCGACATGGCTAGCCTCCTCCGCATCCAGCAGAGCGGCGCGAGAGCGCCGCGCGGGGGAGGGCATGCGGGGAGCGCAGGTGGCAGCGAGGAACGACCGACGGCCGGGGCATGGCTCCCGGCCCGCGCGCGCCGCCGCCTCCGGGCTCACCCGGGACGTGCTGCC
>JAUYIV010000343.1 GCA_030688105.1 Actinomycetota bacterium
TCCTCGGTGGCATCGGTTTGATCTTGATCGTGCTCCGTTGGCTCACGGAATCGGATTTCGTGGGCTTCGGCCTGTATCTGGGCATCGTGGCGGCGGCTCTCGTGACCTACGGGTCCTTCATGGCGATGAAGGATGCCGGGCTCGCGATGCCGGGCATGGGCGGCGGAGGTAGTGGCAGCGGCGGAGGTGGCGACAGCGGCATGTAGCCCGGCCGCCGAAATGACTCACTGATGAGGGGCTGTCGGGTCCCTCATCTCGTTCCAGGAAGACTCAAGAAGCCACAGGAGCGTTCCACCAATCCGGCCGATGGCCGATGGCTCTCAGTGGCCGCGGCCGGCGTTCGGCCTACGGCCGTGGTTCGCCTTGCTGCGGCGGGCGCGGATCTTGCGTCGCTTGGCTTTTGCCACGTGAGCACCTCAGGGAGGACGGGGCTGGGAACCAAGAAGATATCAGATCTCAGATCTCAGATCTCAAGACCTGACATCTGATGAGTCCATGGCTCCTCGGCTGACGCCTCATCGATGGCTAACGTCCGATGGCCGTGCCATCGCCCGCCGAAACGTCTCCATCTTCTCTCGTTTGGGGTCTGGTGATCGTCGGTGTCCTGGTTGTCGCGGGGGCGATCGTTTTCCTTTGGCGGGGAAAGGGGCTCGCCCCACTGAACCCCCTCGCGGGGATATCGCTCCTGGCGGGGATCGGCGCCTCCTTGGTCGGTCTCCTTCTTTCCTACCTGGTGGGTGGCCTTCTGGGACTGGCCGCCGTGTACCTCGGTATCTCGGGCCGCCAGGACCGAGTGCACGGGGGTCTCGCGCTTGCCATCACGGGTATGGTCCTCGGCGGCGTTGCCGTCGCGATGTACCTCGTAGGCCGTCTCATCAACTAGTCACGCGTCGGCATCTCGAGGTCTCGAGGGCGCCCCGAGGTCCACGAGAAGATCTCATATCTCAGATTTCAGGACCTGACATCTGACATCTGAAATCTGATATCCAATAGAGCATGTTCGAGATCTCGACCCCCAGCTGGTCATCCGGGCCAATTCGGTTGCTGAGGGGCCGGTCGCAGCGCCGGCTGGGCCTCCGCCCCCGTCCCGGCCCGTTCGGCGTGATACTCCGCTGCCGGTCGATCCACACGTTCGGAATGCATGCACCGATCGGGGTGGTGGCGCTCGACGCCTCCGGAAAGGTCATCGGAACCGTTGTCGTGCCGCCACGTCGGGTCGTGGGTATCCGCCGCGCGAGATGGATTATCGAGGTCCCGGCCGGTCGGCTTCCTGCCGTCGGCGAGCCGGCTCTGCTCCGTCGCGCCGGTGCTGCCGGCGAGTGATCCTTCCGGCCGATGGCCGATGGCCGATGGCCGATGGCCGATGGCCGATGGGCGGGAGGGGGGAGGCGGTAGGCCTCCCCCCTATCCTCCTCGTATGGCCGGCACCCTCATTCTCTGCGCCGGGCCGATCGGGAATCTCTCCGACGCTCCGCCACGGCTCGCCGAAGCGCTGGCGTCGGCGGACATCGTCTACGCCGAGGACACCCGCAGGTCGCGGACGCTCCTCGAGCACCTCGGGGTGAGCGTGCCCACGCGGTCGTACTTCACGGGGAACGAGTCAGAGCGCTCCGCGGAGATCGCCGGCCGCCTCGCTCGCGGGGAGACGGTGGCGTTGCTCACCGATGCGGGAACCCCCGGGATCGCCGATCCGGGCCTCTCGGCGGTGCGGGCGGCACTCGGGTCCGGGGCGACGGTTACCGCGGTACCCGGGCCCAGCGCCGTCACCCTGGCAGTCGCTCTGTCGGGGCTGCCCGCCGACCGGTTCGTCTTCGAGGGGTTCCTGCCCCGACGAGGCCGGGAGCGGGATGAGCGCATCAGTCGATTGGCGGCGGAGGAACGCACGGTGGTCCTCTTCGCTGCGCCGCGCCGGCTTGCCGGTGACCTCGGCGACCTCGCTCGAGCCCACGACCGACCCCGGGATTGCGTCGTGTGCCGGGAGATGACCAAGCTTCACGAGGAGATCTGGCGCGGAACCCTGGAAGCGGCCGCAACCCACTGGGCGGAACGGGAGGCGAAGGGGGAGGTCACCGTGGTGCTGGGACCGGCTGCGGCGGAGCCACCCGATGTGGAGGCCGCCCTCGCCGCCGCCGAGGCGCTGGTGGCGGAAGGGGTCAGCCCGAGCCGGGCCGTGAAGAGGGCGGCCGAAGAGCACGGGGTGTCAAGGCGTGAGCTCTACGAGCGAGTCATCGACCCGCAGCCCGGCCCGCGGCCGCGGCGACGGCAGGATCCGCGGGGTCCCTCGACCCCCGGCTGAACCCTCTAGCGCCGGCGCCCGATCCGCTGTACCACATACTCGCCCTGCTCGAGGTCGAGTGCGTCTCCGCTGATCGTCACCCGGCCGGCCTCCGGCAGGGTGAACTGGTGAACCACAGTGGGGATTCGCGGGCGGATCTCGATGTGATCACCCGCGAGCGCGATCTCGAGCTGGTCCCCTTCTCGTACGCCGAGAGTTCGGCGCATCTCTGCCGGAATCACGACCCGCCCCAAGTCGTCGATCTTCCGCACGATGCCGGTGTCCATGCGACCTCCATGCTGACGCGTTGACAATGGGGGCCGACGCGTGTCCAGAGAGTCGGCTTCCCGAAAGCAGACACTACCGGAAAACTCTCCCTCATCGGCGAAAACGGGCCCCGTCGGTGGCCTCGCCGCCCACCGCTACGCTGGCCGAACGGCTCATGATCTACCTCACCACGCCCATCTATTACCCGAATGACCGTCCGCACATCGGGACGGCATACACCACCCTGGTCGCCGATGCGGTCGCCAGGTACTGGCGGCTGGTCGGGGAGGAGGTCTATTCGGTCACCGGCACCGACGAACACGGGCTGAAGATCGCTCGGGAGGCCGAAGAGCAGGGCATGGCTCCCCAGGAGTGGGTGGATCACATCGTCGAGCGCTTTCACGAGACCTGGGCTCTGCTCGACATGAGCTTCGACGACTTCATCCGAACCACCGAGGACCGTCATCGGGCCACCGTCCAGGCGATGTTCCAGAAGTGGCACCAGGCCGGCGACACCTACCTGGGCCGTTACGAGGGCTGGTATTGCGTCCGGTGCGAGGCGTATTACACCGAGTCGGAGCTCATCGACGGGAACTGCCCCTGGCACGGGACGCCGGTCGAGATCCACGCCGAGGAGAACTGGTTCTTCCGCCTGTCGAAGTACGCCCAGCCGCTCCTCGACCACATCGCCGCCAACCCCGAATTCGTGGTGCCCGAGACCCGGCGCAACGAGGTGATCGGGTTCATCGAGCAGGGCCTCGATGACATCTCGATCAGCCGGGCCACCCTCAAATGGGGGATTCCGCTGCCGTGGGATGAGGCTCAAGTCGCCTACGTGTGGTTCGACGCATTGATCAACTACGTGTCGGCGGCCGGTTACTCGGACGATCCCGACCGATTCACCCGCCAATGGCCGGCATGGGCCCACCTCGTCGGCAAGGACATCATCAGATTCCACGCCATCTTCTGGCCGGCGATGCTCATGTCGGCTGGCCTGCCGCTGCCCCGGCAGGTCGCGGTGCACGGTCACCTGCTGGTCGGCGGCGAGAAGCTCTCGAAGTCGAACGCCACCCAGATCCTGCCCCAGGAGCTCGTCGAGACGGTCGGCACCGATGGATACCGGCACCACTTCCTGCGCGATGTCTCGTTTGGCCCCGACAGCAACTTCTCGTGGGAGGGGATGGTCGATCGGTACAACGCCGATCTCGCCAACGACCTCGGCAACCTCGCCAACCGGGTGCTCCACCTCGCCGAGATGTTCCGGGACGGGAAGGTGCCGGCGCGGGCCGACCACGGCCGCCCGGAGGAGCAGGCTCTCGCTGCCGCAGCGGCCGAGGCCGCAGGATCGCTCCGTCACTACGAGCAGTTCAAGACGAAGCAGGCGATCGATGGGGTGTGGGGACTGTTCGCCGCGGCCAACGGGTTCGTGGAGGCCACTGAGCCCTGGCATCTGGATTCGAGGGATCCGGACCGCCTGGACGAGGTCCTGAACGCCGCGCTCGAGGCATTGCGGGTGGGGGCCGTACTGGTGTCGCCGTCGATGCCCGGGGCGGCGCGGCGGCTGTGGGACAAGCTCGGCCTGCCCGGCCGGCCCGATGACGGTCCGCTCGCCGAAACCGCGACGTTCGGCGTGTTCCCCGAGTCGACCGTATCGAAGGGCGACCCCCTGTTCCCCCGCATCGAGGGCTGAGCGTCTGGCGATGGGCTCGCCCCGGGATGACGCAGTCATCGACCCAGTGGCGGGAACTCATGGCCCGGCGTGGGTCGACACCCACTGCCACCTGCAGCTCGGGCCGGAGGAGCCCGGCGGCGTGCTTGCGCGGGCCCATGCCGCCGGTGTCCCCTGGGTGGTGTGCCCGGGCACCAATGCCGCCACCTCGGCGGCAGCCCGCGACCTCGCTGTCGCCCACCCCGGGGAGGTGTTTGCAACCTCCGGGCTGCACCCCCATGAGGCCGACCGGTGGGATGCCGACGGCGATGCGATCATCGCCCTCGCCGCCGACGCGGTCGCCGTCGGCGAATGCGGCCTCGATTTCTACCGGAACCTGTCCCCTCCGGACGTGCAGAGGAGAGTCTTTCGCGTCCAGGTGCAGCTGGCGGTGGAGCTCGACAAACCGCTCGTCGTGCACTGCCGGGACGCATTTGCCGACGTTCATACCACGCTCGAGGAGGAGTCCGCCGGCCCGCGAGCGATCCTTCACTGCTGGACGGCAGGGCCGCGCTGGACCAGGCGGTTCGCCGACCTCGGCGTGACCTTCTCGTTCGCCGGTCCGATCACGTTCGCAGGCGGCGACACGGTGAGGCTGGCCGCCGCCGCGGCGCCGCGCCACCGGACGATGGTGGAGACCGACTCGCCGTACCTGACCCCGCCGCCGCATCGAAGCGCACCGAACGAGCCGGCGAACGTCGTTCGCGTCGGTGAGGCGCTCGCCGCGGTGTGGGCCATGGAGCCCGATGAGGTGGCTCGCACCACCACGGCGACCGCTCTGGCGGTGTTCCGTGGCTGAGCCCCTGGGCCGGGCCGCCACCCGCGAGCTCCTCGAGCGCCATGGGATCACGCTGCGCCCGTCCCTCGGACAGCATTTCCTCACCGAGCCCAATACGGTGCGGCGGATCGTCGCGATCGCCGGGGTCGGGCCGGGGAGCCGGGTCGTCGAGGTGGGCGCCGGGGCGGGGACCCTGACCCGGGCCCTCGCCGAGGCGGGGGCGCAAGTGATCGCCTATGAGGTCGATGCTTCGCTGCGGCCGCTACTCGAGGAAGTGGTGGGGGAGAAGGCCGAGATCCGTTTCGAGGACGCCGCCGCCGTCGATTTCGATGCCGTGCTGCCCCCCGGCGATTGGAGCATGGTGGCCAACCTCCCCTACAACGTCGGCACCCCGATCGTCCTGCGGCTGCTGAGGGAGGTCCCCCGCGTGGTGAGGCTGGTGGTGATGCTTCAGTGGGAAGCCGTGGAGCGCCTGGCGGCGTCGCCGGGCTCCAAGACCTACGGCTTGCCATCGGTTGTGGTCGGTCTGCACGGGACCATCCGGGTGGCGCTTCGGGTGCCTCCGCACCTGTTCGTGCCGCAACCGAAGGTGGACTCGGCGGTCGCCGTCATCGAGCGGAAGCCGGCCGACCCTCGTGCCGAGCGGGCGATCGAGATCGCCGCCGCCGCCTTCGGGCAGCGCCGCAAGATGGTGCGATCCTCGCTGCGGAGGGTGTTCCTCGATCCCGAGCCGGTGCTATCGGCCGCGGGTGTCGACCCCACCAGTCGCGCCGAAGACCTCTCACCGGACGACTTTCTGCGCCTGGCGTGGGCATGATCGTCGACGGCTTCGCCAAGGTGAACCTGTCGCTCGGAGTGAGACCGCGAGACGACTCGGGCTACCACCCGATCCGCTCGCTCGCCCAATCGATCGAGTGGCCGGACCGGCTGACGCTCGACTTCGCCGACGAGGACACGTTCACGATCACCGGCAGCGAACCCATGGCCGCGGCGTCCGACAATCTGGCGTGGCGGGCCGTGGCGGCCGTGCGACAAGACCTTGCGGCCAGGAGCCCCTTGGCCCTGGACCTCGAAAAGCGGATTCCCCGGGCCGCGGGACTGGGTGGAGGGAGCGCTGACGCTGCTGCCGGTCTGATAGCGGCGTCTCGCCTGTTGGATGCACCGCCCGACGCCGCCCCACGGCTCGCCCCGGGGCTGGGATCGGACGTTCCATTCTGTCTCGTCGGTGGAATGGCCTGGATGGAGGGGAGAGGAGAGCGGGTGTCGGCTATCCCCCTCGAGACCGACTACGCACTGGCGGTCGCGGTGCCCATGGTTCTCCGGCTTCGCAGCGATGAGGTGTATCGACGCTGGGACGACCTCGACGGCCCCATCGGTGCTCCGGTGGGCGACCACCATCTTCCGCCATCTCTCAGGTCCTTCGGCCCGCTGGGCAACGATCTCCTGCCTGCTGCACTCGACCTGCGTCCCGAATTGGGTGACTGGATGGCGGACCTGGCGTCCCGGTGGGGGAGGCCGGTCCTCATGACGGGCAGCGGTTCCGGGGTGTTCGGGTTCTTCGTCGACGACGAAGAAGCGGCGAACGCGGTCTCAGGGGTGGAGCATGCCGTGGTCTGGGCAGGAGAGCCAGTCCCGTGGGGCACGCGGATCGTCGTCGACGAGTAGGCGGCTCGGCGATCGGACATCGAGTCGATACCGGCCCGGTGACCGGAGGCTGGGGGGCTGGGGTCGGGCGAACCCGGACCCCCGGTACACTGCCGCCACCCCCTTGGGGGGTGGTGTAACCGGCAGCACGTGGGGTTTTGGTCCCCAAGGTATGGGTTCGAGCCCTGTCCCCCCAGCCAGCCCCGGAGGTGAAATCTGATGGCCGTGCGGGCGATCGTTCTTGCCGCAGGGAAGGGCACCCGGATGCGGTCGGACGCGCCCAAGGTGCTCCAACCGGTGGCCGGCCGACCGATCATCACGTGGGTGGTCGACGCGGTGCTGGCCGCCGGGGTCGATGAGATCACGGTCGTCGTCGGCCACGAAGCCGATGCGGTCACCGAGGTGCTGCCCGGCGGAGTGAAGTCCGTCGTCCAGGGAGAGCAGCTGGGCACCGGTCACGCCACCCGCGTGGCGGTCGGCTCGATGGGGGACCTGGAGGGCGACACCATCCTCGTCGTCCCCGGTGACAGCCCGCTCATGCGGCCGGAGACCCTTTCCGCCCTCCTCGACGCACACGCGACCGGCTCGGCGGCCTGCACCCTGGTCACGACCCGGATGCCCGACCCGACAGGTTACGGCCGGGTTCTCCGCAAGGACGGTGCGGTCCTGGCGATCGTCGAAGAGCGCGATGCCGACCCGGCGACCAGCGCCATCGACGAGGTTGCGGTGTCGACGTACGCTTTTGCCGGAGCGGCCCTCGCCGAGTCGCTCGGTCGTCTCGAGGCAGGCAACCGGCAAGGTGAGTTCTACCTGACGGATGTCGTCGAGATCCTCGCTGCCGCGGGCATCGTCGGAGCCATCGAGGCCGATCCTGGCGAGACGCTCGGGGTCAACTCGCACGACCAGCTCGCCGTCGTCGACGCACTGATGCGGCAGCGGATCAACCGCGACTGGATGCAGCAGGGAGTCTGGATGCAGGATCCGGCGCGGGTCTACGTGGATGCGTCGGTGACGATCGAGCCCGGCGCCCGGAT
>JAUYIV010000344.1 GCA_030688105.1 Actinomycetota bacterium
ACCTCGGTGGATCCTCGCCCGTTGGCGAGGGCGGCGGCGGCGGCGATCAGTCCGGCACCGACGGTCGCGGCCCCCACGAATCGATTCGAGGGATGCGAAAAGTCGAGGGATCGCCCGAGACCGCTCCTGATCCTCATCGGGCGAGACTATCCCGCCTCCCGCCTCCCGCCTCCCGCCTCCCGCCTCCCGCCGTCGGCCGTCCGACCACTGCGTCTGGGCTCGGAGAACGGCTGTTGGTCGGTGGCGCCGGGTGGTCAATCACCGGTGTGCCTGAAGGGCAGCGACGCCGCAGCCCCCCAGGGATCCTCGGCTCCATCGGGCGACGCGGGGACACTCGGCAGGGGAGCGGGCCCCCGGGCGGGACGGGCCAGTGCCGCTGCCGTCTCGCGCAGCGCGATGCCGATTCCGAGGACGGTCATCACCGCCCCCGAGAACTCGATGAAACCGGCAACCGACTTGGTCATATCGAGCGCATCGAAGCCGTTGGGACCGAGGATGTAAGCCCAGTCGTGCTCGCCCCCGCCGACGAGCGGAAGGGTTCGGGTGACCGCGTCACCGGCGTACACCGAGACATCCCACGCCGAGGTCCCCGCCCAGGCGAGGCAGAAGCCCGCGGCGGCGGCATCGCGCCGCCGGAACCCGAAGTACCCCGCCATCGCCAGCGGGAACGCGATCTGCGCCACCGACCCGGCGAGGAACATCGCCAGCGGTGAGAGCGGTGTCGCCAGGAGGTGGCCTGCCTCATGGACCGCGAGGTCGAACCAATCGAGCACCGGCACTTCGCGGTTCGCCACGAAGGCAAACCACGCGATCACTCCGCCGGCTAGGGCGGCTGCCAGCGGGCGGCGCCAGAGGGCCCACGGCGTGAGGTGACGCATCCGACCGACATCGGCACCGCGACGGGGTGCCTTCAGCGGACTGGTCTCAGCCGGCCCGATCGGTACATGCTGCCGATTCGATGGCCATCGGCCTTCTGCCTTCGGCCTTCTGCGGCTGCGGGTCGTCTCTCTCACCGGCGGACACCGACTGCGCACGCTCAGCCCCGTTGCGACCGAAACCGGCTCGGACGCGACTCGCGGGCCCATGGGGCCCGCGATCGCGGTCACGATTCGGATCGATCAGGTCCAGCTGCCTGCCGTAGGTCTTGGGCAGGGCGCGGGGAACGCCAACAGCCGGGGTCGAGTGGGAGTGGATCGTGACCTTATGTGATCGCATCGGCGGAATCGGGCTCTATCCCGAGGACTAAAGGGGAATAGCCCAAAGGGGCTAGTCACCAAGGCGACGGGCGACCGGCGACCGGACACGGGCGACCCGGAGGCGTCTGTTGCTCTCCGGCCGATGGCCGAAGGCCGAGGGCCCCTCGAGACGGGCGACGGGCGCTAATCCGCCGCCACGCCGCCGGTGGTGAGACGGGGCCCGCCGTCTCCGAGTGGCTCTGCCCCCGAGGCGAGCCAGGCGCTGAGATCGGTGAAGGGCATCGGGCGGGCTAGGTAGTAGCCCTGGGCGATGTCGCACCCGGCCTCCTTGAGGAGCTCCCAGGTCCCCCGGTTCTCGACGCCTTCGGCCACCACCTTCAATCCGAGGCTGTGGACGAGCGCCGTCGTCGAAGTGACGATCTTGGCAAGCCGCTCATCGACCGCCATGTCCATGACGAACGAGCGGTCGATCTTCACCTGGTCCACCGGAAGGCTGCTCAGGTATCTGAGCGAGGAGTATCCGGTGCCGAAGTCGTCGATGGCCAGCACAACGCCGAGCTCGTCGAGGGCATTGAGGACGAGCCGGGCGCGGGCCGAGTCGGTCATCATCGTGGTCTCGGTCACCTCGAGGGTGACGGCCTGGGGGTCGACGTCATATTCGCCGATGAGTTGCGCCACGAGATCGGGGAAGTCCTCGTCCGTGAGAGAAGAAGCCGCGATGTTCACCGCCACCGAGAGCCGGTGGCCGTCGGCGCGGAGCCTCATCACGTCGCGGAAGGCAGTGCGAAGCACGTGTTCGGTCAAAGGGCGGATCAGCCCGGTCCGCTCCGCGAGCTCGATGAACTCGTCCGGCGGAACCGGACCATGGCGAGGATGGGTCCACCGGGCGAGGGCCTCGGCTGCCACCGGCGATCCATCCGCGAGGTTGGCCAGCGGCTGATAGGCGACTCCGATCGATCCCTTGTCGAGGGCGTCGCGGAGCTCGGCGGCCATAGCCAGGCGGCGAGTGCTGTAACGATCCTGCTGCGGGTCATACACCTCGAACGAAGAACCGACAGACTTCGCCTGGTACATGGCGACATCGGCCCGCCGGAGGAGCGTCGTCCCGTCGGTGCCGTGCTCCGGCGCCATCGCAATGCCGATGCTCCCGGAGACCTGTATGGCCAGACCTTCGTTGAGGAACGGGCGATGGAGGGCCCGGCCGATGCGCCGGGCCCAATCGACCGCCTCGGTGATTCCTGACACGTCGCGCAGGAGGATCCCGAACTCGTCCCCCCCGAGTCGTGCGACGTGCTCGTCGCCGCCGACGGCGTCACTCAGGCGCAGGGCCATCTCTTGGAGAAGCACGTCGCCACGCTGGTGCCCGAGGGTGTCGTTGATCTCCTTGAACCGGTCGAGGTCGACCAAGAGCACCGCGAGGCGGCCGCCATTCTCCTGAGCCTTGCGCAGGGCATCCTCGACGACGATCGAGAAGTGGAGGCGGTTCGGCAGGTTGGTCAAGGCGTCGTGCAGTGCCTGGTGCTCCTTCTGGCCCGCTTCCCGGCGCAGCCGATCGACCAGCCGACCCCTCTCGAACGAGAGCCTCGCCTGACGGGCGAGGGTGTCGAAGAGCCGCATCTCATCCTGGGTGAAGCTGCCGGGGCGCTTCCGGCCCCCGACGACGATCATCGTGGCCGTACCGTCCCCGCCCGCCAGCAGGGCGACCATCGCATCGGTGACTCCGCGGCCGGCGTAGTGGTCGACGATCACCGGTGAGAGGTCGAAAAGCGGGAAGACCGCACTCCCTTCGGCATCGGTGGTGATCGCCTCGACGATCCCCGGTGGAGCCGGCCGGCGGCTCAATGAGCCATCCGAGGTCACTCCTACGGCGGTCGATCCGATCCCACGTGCCATGACCACCTCGGCAAACCGGGCATCGAACAGGTTCACCGTCTGTCCCAGCATCGCGTCGATGAGCTCGTCGGTGTCAACCGCGGCGTCGATGGCGCTGGTGAAGGCATACACCGACTCGAGGTCCTCGAACCGCTGGTTGAGCGAGCCGTACACCCTGAGTGCGCCGTACATCCCGGCAGCCACCACGACTATCCCGGCCAGTGCCAGGGGCTCCCGCCACGCCACCGCGAGGCCGGCAATGCCCAGCAGCGCGGAAAGGAATGAGATGACCATGCCCGAGCCCATCGAGCGAGCGACGCTCCTGAGTCCCCGCCCGGGCTGATCGAGGGTGATCGCGATCGTGACACAGACCGCGCTCACGATCATGGCGATCACCAGCGCCATGATCCCGGCACCGAGCCCGGCCACCGAGATCGGGCTGCGACCGTCGAGCACGAGTCGATAGGCGGTCAGCGCGAGAACGGTCTCGAAGTAGAAGAGCGCAAGATTGAAGCCGAGCTTGTAGGCGGGCTGGCGGCGCCGGAGCGCCCGGGCGACGCCGGCGCCGACGAGACGCCCGGCGATCAGCGCTCCGGGGCTGGAGAGGGCCAGCCCCAGCATCAGCGGAATCTCGCTCATCGAGACCGTGTGGGCGGTGCTCCGGACGTTCAGGTGGATCACGAACAGCTCCGTGGCAGCGAAGCCGAGCGCAATGCCCCAGAACGAGATGTCGAATGGAGCCACGGGGCCGCCGGAGTCGAGCGCGACGAGATGCAGGGGCACGGCTGCCCCTGCCATCGCCAAGGCGACCGCCAGGATCTGGAGGCGCCCGTTCACGCGGCCATCCGGCGAGCCACCGGACGAGCCATCGCCAGCCTCGCTCATCTCCCAGATGTTGTCGGTCGGTCCTGGGGGGGCCTGAAGAAAATAGCCTCCAGCCTCCAGCCCCCAGCAGGAGAGACCATGGCTGCTCTTTTTGGGTTGGGCGGGCGACCGGCGGCGGGAAGCGGGCGGGTGACTGCTCTTGCCGGAGGCGGGAGACTCTTGCCGGAGGCGGGCGGCGGGCGGCTCTTGTACTCTCGCCGCGTGCCCCGCATCGCCCTCGTCGTCAACCCGAGAGCCGGACGCGGCCGGGTGGGCCGCGAGCTTCCGGCGCTTCTCGACACCATCGCCGCCGCCGGGCTGACGACCGACATCAAGGAGACGGAGCACCGCGGGCACGCCGTCGAGCTGGCCAGACAGGCGGCCCACGACGGCTTCGACACGGTGGTCGCCGTAGGCGGGGACGGCACCGTCAACGAGGTCGTCAACGGCCTCATCGAAGGTGACCGACCGGTCTCCGAGGTCGCCCTCGGGGTGGTCTCGGCCGGATCCGGAGCAGATTTTGCCCGCACCTTCGATCTGCCCAAGCACGTCGACCACGCGCTGGCCGGCATCTCGGGGGCGAGCCGGCGGCTCGACGTCGGCAAGATCAGCTGCCTGGCGCCCGACGGGTCGAGCCCCCTCATCCGGTACTTCGTGAACGCCGCCGACGCCGGCATGGCCGCGGCGACGGTGGAGCGGGCAGAGCGCCTGCCTCGGTGGCTCGGGAAGACCCGGTACTTGATCGCATTTGGGCCGTCGCTGGCCCGCTTCGACCCTGCTGAGATGACCGTGCGGACCCCGGACCGCTCGTACACCGGCCGGGCGCACAACGCGCTTGTGGCCAACGGCCGCTATCTGGGTGGGGGGATGCACATTTCCCCGCACTCGGATCCGTCCGACGGCCGTTTCGACGTACAGGTGAACATCGGCCCCAAGAGGCAGGCGTTCACGCTGATCCCGAAGATCTACCGGGGAACCCATCTCCCCGATGATCTGATCATCCAGATGGCCGGTCCGACGGTGACCATCGACGCTGAGCGGCCGCTCCCCATCGAGGCCGACGGCGAGATGATCGGCCTAACTCCCGCCACCTTCTCGGTGCTGCCCGGAATCCTTCCCCTCGTGGCATGAGGGCGCCGGGAGGAGGGCCGACCGGCCACCATCGCACCAGTGACGGCCCTTCGCTAGCCTCGGTCGCCAGTGCATCTTTCCGAGGGGCCGCGCCCGTGTGGCTGCTGCGGAAGGAAGGGAGAGCTGAAGAAATGAAAGTCGTTCGACTGATTGCCTTTTTCGCAGTGTTCGCTCTTGTTGGCGCAGCCTGTGGCGACGACGACACCGACACGACCGCACCAACCGGCGGTGGCGAAATCGAGGTCGTCTGGATCCGGGGCGCGGACCATCCGGAGGGAATAGCGTTCCTCGAGGTCCTGGCCCAATTCACCGCCGAGACCGGAATACAAGTGAACTACCAGGGGCTGGGCGACGACCTGCCGACCATCCTGTCGACTCGCGTCCAGGGCGGCGACCCGCCCGATGTCGCCGTACTGGCGCAGCCCGGCCTGTTGAAGGACCTCGTCGCCCGCGGGGCAGCAAAACCGGTGAGCCAGACCGTCATCGACGGCATGGCGGCCAACTTCGCCCCGGTCTGGAGCGATCTGGCCACGGTCGACGGGACCCTCTACGGCGTGTACTTCAAGGCGGGCAACAAGTCGCTCGTCTTCTACGACGTCCAGGTCTTCGACGACCTCGCCATCACGCCCCCCACTACGTGGGACGAGTGGATCGCGGTCTCGCAGACACTGGCGGACAACGGCTACACGGCCCTGGCCGTGGCCGGCGCCGACGGGTGGACCCTGTCCGACTGGTTCGAGAACGTGTACGTCCGCACTGCCGGGCAGGAGAAGTACGTGCAGCTCACGAACCACGAGATCCCGTGGACCGATCAGTCGGTGGTGGATGCCCTGGCCGTGATGGCTGAGCTGGTCGCCAACCCCGACTTCGTCCTGGGTGGCCGTGACGGCGCCCTCCAGACCAACTTCGTGGCATCGATCACTGCGGTGTTCGCCACCGCCGATGCCGTCGTGGTCGAGGGACCTGGCGACATCGCCGGGATCGCGAAGGAAGAGGCCGGCGCCGAAGTGGGCACCGATCTCGACTTCTTCCCCTTCCCGAGCATCGACGGGTCGCCCCCCGCAGTGTTGGGAGGCGGTGACGTGGCGGTGGCGCTGACGGACAACCCGGGCGCGATGGCGCTCCTCGAGTTCCTGACCACGCCGGCGGCGGTCGAGACCTGGGCGGCGGCCGGTGGATTCACCTCGCCGAACCAGAACCTCGATCTGTCGCTCTATCCGGACGAGCTCTCGCGAGCGGTGGCGGAGGGTCTCGTGAACGCCGAGGTGTTCGTGTTCGACCTGTCGGACCTCGTGCCATCGGCTTTCGGAGGCACGGCCGGCGCCGGGATCTGGGGCGGGCTCCAGAACTGGCTGCAGAACCCGGACAACGTAGCGGCGGTGCTCGCCCAGATAGAAGCCGAGGCAGAAGCGGCCATGGCCGAATGACGACCTAGCGAGACTCGCGGGGGAAGGGATCCGTCCCTTCCCCCGCGCACTTCGGGGGGAGCGTGTGAAGCGAGGCAAATGGCTGCTGGCGGCGGCCTTCCTGGCCCCGGCGATCGTGGTGCTGGTCGGGCTCGTGGTCTGGCCCGCATTGAGGACCATCTTCGACAGCTTCTACGGCCCCGCCGGCAAGGAATTCGTCGGACTCGACAACTACCGGGACATGTTCCGGTTCGAGCGGATGCGGATCGCCATCCGCAACAGCTTCATCTGGGTGATCGCCTTTCCCTTCTTCGTGACGATCACCGGCCTGATCCTTGCGGTCCTCTCGGAGAGGGTCCGATGGCGGACGGCGTTCCGACTCATGCTCTTCATGCCCGCAGCCATCGCCATCCTTTCCTCGGGGATCATCTGGCGGATCATGTACGAGGCCAACCCCGAGCGCGGTGCGGTCAACGCGCTGCTCAACATCCCCGCGTCGATGTTCAGCCCTCCCGGTGACCTCGCCGGGGCCACGCCGTCCACGGACGCCGCGTTCGATCGGGACGGCCTCATCGTGAGCCTCGACGTCGGCCGGGATGGCGGCACCGTCCTGGTGGGCATGATCGGGATCAGGGAGGACGAGATCCCCGAGAGCGCCGTCCAGGCGTCCTCGATCGCGGACTCCCCCGAGCCCCCGGGGGCGGGAACCCTCGTTGGAGTCGTGTGGAGGGATGCGAGACCCGGCGAGAACGAGCGAGGCGTCGTCGAGGCGGGTGAGTTCGGGATACCAGACGTCGTCGTGCGCCTCATCGACGCCCAAGACCAGGAACTCGCCACCGGAGTCACCGAGCCGGACGGATCCTTCCGGATCACCGGCATCGAGCCCGGCGCCTACCGGGCCCGGATCCCCGCGTCCGAGTTCCGCGAGCCCTGGGGCGGGATCACCTGGCTCGCTCCGGAGCTCGCGACCATGTCGGCGATCATCGCCGGGATCTGGATCTGGGGCGGGTTCGCCCTGCTCGTGATCGCGTCGGGGCTCGCTTCCATCCCTCGCGAGCTCCAGGAAGCCGCCCGCGTCGACGGCGCCAACGAATGGCAGGTCTTCCGGCGGGTCACGGTGCCGCTGCTGGCGCCCGTGCTCGGAGTGGTGTTCGTCACCCTCACCATCAACGCCCTCAAGATGTTCGACCTCATCATCGGGATCGCGCCGGGCTCGGTTCAGGACGAGGCCAACGTGATCGCCCTCGAGATGTGGCGCACCGCCTTCACCGGGTTGGGCAACCGAGGTCTCGGCTCGGCCATCGCCGTGTTCCTCTTCCTCCTCATCCTGCCGGTCATGATCTTCAACATTCGCCGCTTCCGAATCGAGGAGGAGCGCCGATGAGTGCCGGCGGCACCGCTGCGGATCGGGCCAAGGCGACCCCTCCCCTGCGGCCGCCGGTCTCCGATGTCGAGTTGGTCGGGCTGACGCCGAAGACGCCCGCGCAGAAGTTCACCCGCTGGCTGTCGCGGTCCTCGGTCCAGATCGTCCTCGTGATCGTGGCCCTCTTCTGGTTGATGCCGACGATCGGGCTGCTCATCACCAGCCTCCGCCCCGCGGAAGCATTCGCCAGAACCGGTTGGTGGCAGGCGATCACCGAGCCATCGCAGCTCACGCTGGAGAACTACACCAGCCTCCTAGGCGACTCCGACCTGATCGATGCGGTGCTCAGCACGTTCTACATCGCGATCCCGAGCACGCTGCTTCCGGTCTTCATGGCGGCACTCGCCGGCTATGCCCTGGCGTGGATCCCCTTCAAGGGACGGGACACCCTTTTCCTGATCCTCGTGGGGCTGTTGGTGGTCCCCCTCCAGATGGCGCTCATCCCGGCATTCTCGGTGTTCCGCACCTTCGGCCTCAGCGGCTTGCCGGCGCTCTGGCTGTTCCATACCGCCTTCGGGCTGCCCCTGGCGATCTTCCTCATGCGCAACTACTTCGCCGGCCTGCCGGGAAGCCTCATCGAGGCCGCACGGATCGACGGGGCCAGCGAGTGGAAGATCTTCCTGAAGGTGATTCTCCCGCTCGGTTTCCCCGCGCTGGCCTCTTTGACAATCTTCCAGTTCACCTGGACCTGGAACGACCTCCTGGTGGCTCTGGTGTTCTCCACCAAACAGCAGCCGATCACGCTCTTCCTGAGGGATCGCCTCGGCGAGTTCAGCACGGGGATCGGGGTGATCTCGCCCGGGGTCTTCCTCTCGGCGATCGTCCCCCTGATCATCTTCTTCGCGTTCCAGCGGTACTTCGAGGCGGGGCTGCTCGGCGGATCCGTCAAATGAAGCCGCGGGTGGTCGTCGTCGTCGGCGCGATGCTGCTCGCAGGATGCACCTCCCCGGGGGTCAGCCCGGGCCAGGACATCTCGGCGGTCATCGCCGCTGCGGACCCCGGCGATCGGATCGTCCTCGCCGCCGGCAACCATCGAGGCCCGATCGTGATCGACAAGCCCCTCACGCTGATGGGCCGCCGGGGTGCGGTGGTGACCGGGCCCGAAGACCAACCGGCGATCCTGATCACCACCACGGAGAACGTCACCATCCGTAACCTCACTGTCGAGGGCGGCTATTCGGGGATCGACATTCGCGACGCCGTCGACGTGCTCATCGATGGAGTCACCGTCACCGGAGCGCTCTGGCACGGAATCTTCGCTCACGACGTCCAGGTCACCATTCTCGACTGCGCCATCAGTGGTCTCACCGGGCCGCTGGCCCAGGGGATCGAGATCATCAACTCCGACAGCCGTGAGGAGTCCGTGGTCCAGGGCTGCACGATCGAGGGCCCCATGATCGAGGGGATCGTGTCGCACGTGTCGCACGTGCGAGTGCTCGACAACGTGGTCACCGGCACCAA
>JAUYIV010000358.1 GCA_030688105.1 Actinomycetota bacterium
GATTGGGGATTAGTGGTTGGCCCGGATAGTGGACTTCGAGGCGTTGTGACCCGGGGCACCGATACCGCCCGCGCCGAGCTTGTTCGAGCACCGTGCCCACGATGTTCGCCACTCGCCAGTGCTTCAGTGTCCGGTCACCCCGCGGTAGACACAGGCGAGCGAGGCCGGTCGGGCGGCGTACGCGGCCTAAGGGGCGTCACCCCAGCCCCACCTCCAACAGCCGTATCGCCCCGGCCTTGTCGAGCGGCTCGTTGAAGTTGCCGCACTTTGGCGACTGCACACACGATGGGCAGCCGGCGTCGCACGGACAGGTGCGCAGCGCCTCCAGCGTCGCCCGAAGGTGGCGCCTGCCTGCCGCGTAGGCGATCGGAGCGATGCCGGCTCCGCCCGGATACCCGTCATAGATGAACCACACCGGCATGCCGGTCGCCGGGTGGTACGGCGTGGACAGTCCGCCGATGTCCCAGCGGTCGCAGATGGCGAACAGGGGAAGCATGGCGATCCCGGTGTGTTCGGCGGCATGGAGGGTTCCGGGAAGGTCGGCTGCGGAGACGCCGGCGTCCCTGATCAGCTTCTCGTCGACGGTGAACCAGATTGCCTGGGTGGTGAATCGCCGCGGCGGCAGGTCGAGTGGCTCGTAGGAGATGACGCTGCGGTCCCCGATCTTCTTTCTCTTGAAGCCGGTCACATGCGCCTCGACCTCGACCTGTCCGAGACGATGGCCAAACCGTCCCACGGTGCCCTTGGCGAGCACCTCGAGGACGTCGATGTCGGTGTCCTCCTCGGGCTGGGTGTAATAGCCGACCTCGTCGGCGCGGGCCCGCACCAGCCGATTCTCGACATCGAGATCCTCGATCACGTACGAGTCGCCCTGATGGAGGTAGACGGCGCCGGGGTGCGCCTGCGAGAAGACCCGATTCTCATCGACGGTGCCGATCACCTCATCGGCCTCGTCGACGATGGTGTACGGCGGACCACCTGTGGTCCTGATGTCGATCGCCGGGGCGGGGGCGCCCCGCCCTGCCCACAGCAGCCGCCCATTGCGTACCCGGAGCGTCCCCTCGCCCACCAGGTCGGCGGCGAGCGACTCGACCTCCGGCCCGAAAGTGGCCACGGCGTCGTTCGACAGCATCGGGATCTCGTAAGCGGCACACCCCATGTGGTTCGCGAGCACGTGAGGGTTCGACGGATTGATCACCGCGGCCTCGGACGGCCGCCCGAACAGATCTTCGGGGTGGTTCATGTACCACTGGTCGAGGGCATCCTGTCCGGCGACGAGCACGGACAGCGACTCGTCGGTCGAGCGGCCGGCGCGCCCGGTCTGCTGGCGAAACGACGCCACCGTCCCCGGGAAGGTGGCGACGATGGCGGCGTCGAGGCCGCCGACGTCGATGCCCAGCTCGAGGGCGTTGGTCGCGATGACGCCGAGCAGCTCTCCCGAGAACAGCCGTTGCTCCACGGCGCGCCGTTCCTCGGCCAGGTAACCGGCCCGATACGGCGCGATCCGGGCGGCGAGCTCGCCGTCGAGCCGTTCGCGAGCCCACCGGTAGATCAACTCGACGCCTTTGCGGCTCCGGGCGAATGCAATGGTGTGCTCACCCCGCCGGACGAGATCGACGAAGAGGTCGGTGGTCTCCGCCAGGGCGCTGCGACGCTGATCGTCCTCGTCCATTTCGGGGTTCCAGAGCACGTAGTGGCGCACCCCGGCAGGCGAGGTGTCCTGCTCGACCACCTCGACGGGGAGCCCGGTCAGCGTCGACATCAACTCGCCGGGGTTGCCGATCGTCGCCGATGACCCCAAGAAGGTGGGGTCGGCTCCGTAGTGGCGGGCGACCCTTCGCAGCCGACGCAGCACGTTGCCGACATGGCTGCCGAAGATCCCGCGCAGTACGTGGACTTCGTCGATCACGACGAACCGAAGGCGGCGGAAGAACGTGGCCCACTTGCCGTGCGAGGGGAGGATCCCGACGTGGAGCATGTCCGGGTTGGTCATGACCACGTTGGCATGCCGGCGGGCCCAGGCCCGGGCGTCGGAGTCGGTGTCGCCGTCGTATACGACCGGCGTCATCTCGGGGATGCCGAGCGTGTGCAGCGAGCGGAATTGGTCGCGAGCGAGCGCCTTGGTGGGGAAGAGCATGATCGCCGTCGCGGTTCGGTCGGCGAGAGCCGCTTCGGCGATCGGCACCTGGTAACCCAGCGACTTGCCCGAAGCGGTCCCGGCGACGACGACGGTGTGAGCACCGGCGCGGGCGCGCTTTATCGCCTGGGCCTGGTGTCGGTAGAGGCGGTCGATGCCGCGGTCGGACAGCGCCTGCGCCAGTCGGCCGGGGAGAGGCGGATCGAGCTCCTCGTAGATCGCTCGGCGCTCCGGGACGGTCTCGACGTGGGCGATCCGGCCGGCACGCTCGGGGTCGGCGAGCCACGCTTCGACGACAGGGTGCATGCGCGTGGACGGTAGGCGCGTTCCTCTCGGACCCCTTCGCGCTCTGGCCTCCTCCGCAGATCTGCGATTCTTGCTCTGTGACCAGCTGGCACTCCCTACCCGTCGACGAGGTGGTGGCACGCGTCACGAGCGACCCGCGGCACGGGCTCACCGAGGAGGAGGCGAGCCGGCGACTCGCCGAGCATGGGCCCAACGAGATTCGCTCCGATCAGGGCCCGGGGACGGTGAGCCTGCTGGTTCGCCAGGTGAAGAGCGCGTTGGTCTGGCTCCTGCTGGTGGCGGCGGTGATCAGCGGCGTCTTCCTCGACGAGTGGATCGACGCCGGGGTGATCGGCGCCATCGTCGTGCTCAACACGCTGCTGGGGTTCTTTCAGGAGGCTCGGGCGGAGCGGGCGCTGGCTCGGCTCAGGGCGATGGCAGCTCCGGAGGCGGTCGTGGCGCGCCAGGGCCGCCAGGTGTCGGTAGCCACCAGGGAGGTCGTCCCCGGCGACCTGCTCGTACTCGAAGCAGGTGTTCTGGTCGCCGCGGATGCCCGGTTGGTCCAGTCGATCCACCTCGAGGTCGACGAGGCATCGCTCACCGGCGAGTCGCTACCGGCCGCGAAGCAGGTGGAGCCGGTGGATGAGGGGGGCTCGCTCGGGGACCGGAGGTCGATGGTGTTTGCTGGGACGACGATCGCTGCCGGTCGGGGGACCGCGATGGTGGTGGCCACCGGTTCGGGCACCGAATTCGGCCGGATCGCCGAGTCGCTGGCCGTGGAGGAGCCCCCGACCCCTCTTCAGATCGAGCTCGACAGCGTCGGGAAGAGGCTGGCCGCGGTCGCCATCGTGACCGCGGGGGTGGTCTTTCTCGCGGGCTGGTGGCGGGGGAACCCCGCCGAGGCGATGTTCCTGACGGCGGTGGCCCTGGCCGTGGCGGCGATCCCGGAGGGGCTGCCCGCGATCGTGACGATCACCCTCTCCCGCGGCGTCCAGCGGATGGCGCAGCGGAACGCCATCGTGCGCCGCCTCCCGGCAGTTGAGGCGCTCGGCTCGGCCTCGGTGATCTGCACCGACAAGACCGGCACCCTCACCCAGAACCGGCTCGAGGTGCAAGAGGTGCTGTTCGCGGACCAGCGGCTGGCGCCCGAGGATCTCGACCTCCGCGATGGGAGGGCGTCGCGGTTCGCTCAGGTGGCGGTCCTGTGCAGCGACGCCCGCGAGGGCCGGGACGGGTGGATCGGTGATGCCACCGAGGTGGCAGTGGTCCGTGCCGCTGTCGCCGCCGGTGCCCGGCCCGAGTCGATCCGTGACGGTGCACCGCGGGTCGACGAATACGGGTTCGACTCGCGTCGGAAGAGGATGTCGACCGTGCATGAAGTCGGCGGCGGGCTCCTGGTGGCGGTGAAGGGGGCGCCGGAGGTTCTGCTGGGGCGTTGCGACCGGATCGAGGTGTCGGACGGTCCTGCCCCGCTCGAATCGGAGCGCCGCGACGGCGCCCTCCGGGTCGCCACCGGCCTTGCCGAGCGGGGCTGGCGCACTCTCGCTCTTGCCTACCGCACGACCGACCAGCCGCCAGAGGACGCCGAGAGTGCGGAGTCGGGTCTGATCCTGGTCGGCATCGTCGGGATGAGCGACTCGGTTCGCCCGGAGGCGGCTCCGGCCGTGGCCGAGGCCCGGCAGGCGGGGATCCGGGTGATCATGGTCACCGGCGATCATGCGGTGACGGCCGAGGCCGTGGCTCGCGAGGTCGGCATCCTCGATGCGGAGGGCGAGGTGATGCAGGGTGATCGCCTGCGGGAGGCGGATGTCGGCGAGCTCGCTGACGCGATCGATCGGTACCAGGTGTTCTCGAGGATCGACCCCCTCGACAAGGTGAAGATCGTCGAGGCGTGGCGACGCCGGGATGCCATCGTCGCCATGACCGGGGACGGGGTCAACGACGCCCCGGCGCTGCGGTCGGCAGACATCGGCGTAGCGATGGGCAGTGGCACCGACGTGGCCAAGGAGGCATCCTCGATCGTCCTCGCCGACGACAACTTCGCCTCGATCGTCGCCGCCGTCCGGGAGGGCCGGACGATCTTCAGCAACCTCAAACGAGTCGTCTGGTACCTGCTCGCGTGCAACGCCTCGGAGGTCATGGTGATGTTCGTGGGCTTCCTCGCCTTTGGCAGCCTCGGCGAGCCCCTCCTCGCCACCCAGCTGTTGTGGATGAACCTGGTGACCGATGGCCTCCCGGCGCTGGCTCTTGGCGTCGACCCGGCCGCTGCGGACGTCATGGAGCGCCCCCCGGACCCGGCGCGAGACGTGCTCGGCCGGTGGGGGCTGTTGGCGTCGCGAGGGGCGACGCTCGCAGTGACTGCGCTTGGCGCGCTTGTGGTCGGCTACTTCGTCCTGGGGCAGGACTGGCCGGTCGTCCGGACGATGATCTTCACGACGCTGGTATTGGTCCAGCTGGTGCACGCCTACGAGGTCCGCGCCCGCATCAGGGGCCGGCCCAACCGGCTGCTGCTGTGGTCGTTGGCCGGCTCCGCCGTCCTCCAGGCTGGCGTGGTCTACCTGCCGATCGGCCAGAAGCTGTTCGAGACCGAGTCCCTGGGACCGGCACCCCTCGGCGTCGCGGTGGGCCTGGCGGCGGCGGCGGGCCTGATGCAGGCGTTGCTGGAGGGCGTTCGGTCGAACGAGGGGAGAGACCTGCGCGAGAACCGTGGGGAGCAGTGACTTTCGGAAGGGCTACCCGCTGCCCGCTACCCGCTGCCGGCTACCCGCTGCCCGCTACCCGCTGCCGGCAAGAAGGCGGAGGCTGGGAGCTGGACGCTGGCGGCTCAGCCGTCGAGTACTCCATCCCGAAGATCGTCGAAGATCTCTGCCGAGCCGCTCTCGTCGAGGAACACGACGGAAGCCCCTCCCCGGGCGATGCCCACCGTTCCCGGAAGCACTCGATTGGTCACCGCGTCGGGATCGAGCAGGAACGCGGTCGCGCCGAGGGTGAGTAGTTCACCCAGCGAGAGATCGGTCCATGTGTTGTCGATCAGGATGGCGAGCAGGTCTGGCAGCTGTGTGATGTCCCGTTCCAGGGTCCCGATGAGGGCGGCGACCATGACCTTGCCCTGGTTGAAGGATCGAGAGAAGTCGCCACCCGAGATGCGGCGGGTTCGGCTGAACCCGAGGGCCTTGCCTCCGAATAGTCGTTGAACACCCTTCGAGATGAGCGCTTCTGCCCGCCAGTCGTCGATGAAATAGGGAACGTCGACGACGACGCCGCCGAATGCGTCGACCAGCCTCCGGAAGCTGGTGAAGCCCGCGAGGATGTAGCCCTCGATCTCCACGCCCGAGATTCTCTCGGCGATCTCGACCATCTCGGTGCTGTGGGTCTCAGCGAGCGCATTGACATGGGTGAACTTGTCGGGGCCGTACGAGGCCTGGACGTATGTGTCACGCGGGAATCCCAAGATCGTGCCTGCCCCTCGGGCGGCATTCACCGAGACGATGTGGATGCTGTCTGCGCGGTACAGCGGCTGGGATTCCCCTGGCCGTGCGTCGGTCCCGAGGATCAGGATGTGGCGGACGGGGGGGCCATACCACGGCCCGACGCCGAATCTCGCCAGATGGCCCCCGACCACCTTCCAGCCCGAACCCTCGTCGGCGAGGAGCACGATGTCGTCGTCGGCGGTCACGACGGCGACCCGTCCGGCGTCGAGCTCGGCGGCGT
>JAUYIV010000371.1 GCA_030688105.1 Actinomycetota bacterium
CTCTGGCAAAGGGCACCAGCAGCCAGGGCCGCCCGCACCTGAGCGCGGCCGCGGTGCGGCCCCAACCTCGCCTTGGTGACCTCAGCCGTTGCCCTCCGGCGCGCATTCGCTCTCGAGATTCCAGGACGATGTCGCGCACACCGAGCACCACGATCCGAAGCCCGACCGAACCGATCTTCCCTGCACCAACGGCCGACAGGCCGACGGGCCGACGGGCGATGTGTTACTCCGGCCGCAGATGCGGGAACAGCACCACCTCGCGGATCGAGGGCTGATCCGTCAGCAGCATCACCAGGCGGTCGATGCCCATTCCCATGCCGCCGGTGGGGGGCATGCCGTACTCCAGGGCTCGGAGGAAGTCCTCGTCCATCGGATGGGCTTCGTGGTCGCCGGCGGCGCGGGCGGCGGCCTGGGTCTCGAACCGGCGGCGCTGCTCCACCGGGTCGTTCAGTTCTGAGAAGGCGTTGGCCAGTTCGTTGCCGGCGACGATCACCTCGAACCGCTCGGTGAGGCCGGGGCGCGACCGGTGCCTGCGGGCCAGGGGTGAGATCTCCTCGGGGAAGTCGAGGACGAAGGTCGGCTCCCAGATCGTGTCCTGCACCACCGACTCGAACACCTCGGCGATGATCCTTCCCGTTCCCCACGGGTCCTCGACCTCGACACCGGCGGCCACGGCCTGCTTCCTCGCCTCCTTGATCGGCATTGCCGGGTCCCAATCGGCGCCGGTGGCCTCGGCCACCGCTCCTACGTAGTCGAGTCGGCGCCACGGGGCCTTGAGCGACATGGGCCGCCCGTCGTAGGTGATGTCGGTGGTCCCCAGCACACGCTCGGCCGCCTCCACCACCAACGCCTCGGTGAGCGTCGCCATGTCCTCGTAGTCCGCCAGCGCCTCGTACAGCTCGAGCATGGTGAACTCGGGGTTGTGCCGGGGCGAGACCCCCTCGTTTCGGAACACCCGGCCGATCTCGAACACCCGGTCGGCGCCGCCCACGATCAACCGCTTGAGGTGCAGCTCGAGGGCGATGCGCAGGAACATGTCCATGCCGAGGGCGTCGTGGTGGGTGACGAACGGGGTCGCCAGCCCGCCCGACGGCACGTGGTGCAGCACCGGGGTCTCGACCTCGAGATAGCCCCGATCGAGGAGCGACTTGCGGATCGACTGGACGACGTCGACGCGCCGCCGCATCACCATCCGGGCGTCTTCGTTGACCAGCAGGTCGACATGGCGATACCGGTGGCGCTTCTCGACGTCGGTGAGACCGTGCCATTTCTCCGGCAGCGGCCGCAGGCCCTTCGCCAGCAACACGAACCTCTCCACCCGCACACTCAGCTCACCCCGCTTGGTGGTGACCACCTCACCCTCGGCACCGATCCAGTCGCCCGGATCGAGATCATCGAAATCGGCGAACCGGTCCCCCAGCCGATCGGCCTCGACGAAGAGCTGGATCTGCCCCGAGCCGTCCTGCAGCACGCCGAAGACCAGGGACCCGATGTCGCGGGTGTTCATCAGGCGCCCCGCCACGGAGACCCGGTTGCCGGTGTCCGTGCTCGGCGGCAGCTCGCCGTACATCGCATGAAGCTGGGCCGCGGTGTCGGTGCGCTCGAAATTGACCGGATAGGGCTCCTCGCCGGCGGCGCGCATCGCCTCGACCTTGGCGAGGCGCGCCGCGACGAGGGGGTGCTCGTAAGCAGATTGGTCTTCGGTCATGGCGAGGCACCGTCGCCCGTCGCCCGTCGCCCGTCGCCCGTCGCCCGCGACCTGGTGACGCCCGGTACGGGAGTCGGGCGTCGATCTTGCTGGAGGCGGGAGGCTGGAGGCTGGAGGCTCATTCCTGATTCATCTCGTAGACGAGCCGGAGGCCGTCGAGTGTCAGCGTGGTGTCGACGATCGAGACCGACCGGCAATGCGGGACGATGGTAGAGGCCAGCCCCCCGGTGGCGACGACGGCGGGATCCCCGCCCACCTCGGCGATGATCCGGTCCACGAGCCCATCGACGAGCCCGGCGTGCCCGAACAACAGTCCGCTCTGGATGGCCTCCACCGTGTTGCGGCCGATCGCCGCCCGGGGTGACGTCAGATCGACCCTCCGCAGCGCCGCGGTGGCGTGGATCAGCGCGTCCTGGGACACCTCCAGCCCCGGGGCGATCGACCCTCCGATGTAGGCGCCCGAGGCGTCGACCACATCGATGTTGGTGGAGGTTCCGAAGTCGACGGCCACCACCGGCGTGCCGTACTTGTGCTTGGCGGCCACCGAGTTGACCACCCGGTCGGCGCCGACCTCCCGCGGGTTGTCGATGTTGATCGGCATGCCGGTGCGCACCCCGGGGCCGACCACCACCAATTCGCCCTGGATCATCTCCTCGGCCACCTGGATCATCGCCGCCTTGGCGACCGGCACCACACTCGACAGGGCGACGCCGTCGACGTCTTCGAGCCGGTAGCCATCCTGACGGAGCAGCCCGGCAAGATAGAGGCGATACTCGTCCGCAGTCCGGTCCCTGACCGTGGAGAGCCGCCAGGAATCGACCAGCTCCTCCCCATCGAACAGGCCCAACACCGTCTGGGTGTTGCCGACATCGATGGCGATCAGCATTGGGGGCCCTGCTTGCCAGGCTTCGGGCTCCGGGGGAAGTTCACAGTCGACGGTTCACAGTTCACAGTGGCTCACAGGTTGGCAGTTCACAGGTTGAGTTTCTCGTACAGGATGGAGGGGTGGGCGAGCCTGGTGCCCAGGTCGGCATGGCCGTCGGGGTCCAGGAAGACGTTGTCGATCAGACGGACCTCGCCGACGGTGGCGGCCACCGCCAGGAATGCCTCGCAGTCGAGGTGTTCGATGGGGGCGGCCGAGTGGCGGTCGGCGAGGGTGGCATATTGGACCTTCGCCCCGGTGTCGGTGGCCACCTCGGTGACGATCTGCTCCAACGGCGCGGCCAGGCGCTCACCCGAGGCGGCCGCCTCGGCTGCGGCGAACAGGCCGCGGGACAGGCCCAGGGCCGACTCCCGGTCTTCGACGCGGACGTTGCGGCTCGACAGTGCCAGGCCGTCGGCTTCCCGGACCGTCGATACCCCGACGATCTCGAGGGGAAACGACAGATCGCGGGCCAAGGTGCGGACCACGGCGAGCTGCTGGGCGTCCTTGCGGCCGAAGCAGGCGATCTCGGGGCGGATGCCGGCGAACAGCTTGGCGACCACGGTGGCGACGCCTTCGAAGTGGCCGGGGCGGTGGGCGCCCTCCATTGCCTCCGAGACACCGCTCACCCGGACTCTCGTGGCAGGCCCCTCGGGGTACATCTCGCCGATGTTCGGTGCGAAGAGGAGGTCGACGCCCGCCGACTCGGCCAGGATGGCGTCGCGCCCCAGATCCCTCGGGTAGCGGTCGAGGTCGGAAGAGCTGTCGAACTGCAGCGGGTTCACGAACAGGCTCATCACCACGATATCCGACCGGGCCCGCGCTGCCTCGACGCACGCCAGGTGGCCCTCGTGGAGATAACCCATCGTCGGGACCAGGGCTGCACCGCTGGGCGCGGCGACGCGAACCTCGGCGAAGGTTCCGACGGTCCTCACTGGAGCGCCTCATCGATCTGATCGAGAGTCCCCGCGACGCGTGCGGTCGCCCGCACCATGGCGGCGAAGTCCTCGCCGAGCCCGGAATCGAAGGCGCGGACCGCGGCCAGCTGAGCACGAACCGTGCCGATGTCGCCACGGGCCGCCGGACCGGTCAGAGCGGCCTCCGCACCCATCTCGAGGGCGTTGTCGATCACGGCCCGAATCAACGGATGCCCGACCTCGGGGTCGACGCCTGCTGCCTCGAAGAGCCGCCGCGACATGGCGAGCGCCGTCACTGTGAAATTCGCCGCTGCTGCGGCTGCGGCGTGATAGAGGGGCT
Source organism: Actinomycetota bacterium (assembly GCA_030688105.1). Taxonomy (GTDB): domain Bacteria; phylum Actinomycetota; class Acidimicrobiia; order Spongiisociales; family UBA11373; genus JAUYIV01. The sequence continues at coordinate 3,888 of JAUYIV010000371.1, forward strand.
TGGCGGAGTCGCCCAGCTCGAAGGGCCGCGCCCCGAGTGAGGCGGCGAAGGCGAAGAGGCGATCCGACAGGTAGTCGTCGTCGGTCGTCACACCGATCCATGCCCCCTCGAGACGGGCCGCACCCGCTTCGGGGGTCGGCAGGGTCTGCAGCGGATGGAACGAACCCACCGGGGGGCCGTCGAGCCCCGAAAGCGCCGATGCCGGCTTGAGCCCAGACAGATGGACCGCTCCGTCGATGTTCGCGGCGTGCCCGGCGAGAAGGTGGGCCACCTCCTCGATGGCGTCGTCCCTGACCGCGACGACCAGGAGGTCCGCCCGGGGAAGCGCACTATCCCAGGACAGAGCCGGTCCGCCGAGACGATCGCCCGCGGCGCGGGCGGCCTCCGGATCGCGGGCGAGGACGCCGACGACGACATGACCGGCCTCCAACGAGGCGAGCGAGAGGGCGAGGCCGGCCCGACCCGGGCCGACGAGGATGAGATCCATGCGTTCCAGTCCTCCAGGGGTACCAGACGAGGCGTCAGTCTACGGGTGCTGCACTAGAGCCCGCTTCCCTTCACCGAGCCGGTGAGCTTGGATCCGTCGAGGGTGACCACCGCACACTGCGCGCTGTGGTTCCCCGCCGACCAGTTGTCCGCGTCGGGATACAAGTAGAAGATGTCGAGGCTCGACGACAGATAGTCCGCGTCGACGTAGTCGTCGAATACGGCGACGCAATGGTCCACGATCCTGTCCAGGACCGTGTCGAGGCCCGGATACGGATCGCTCACTCCGCCCAGGCTCAGCGACGCCAACGCCTCGGCATCGTGCGGCACATCACACGGAAGCCTCGCCACGACCACGATGTAGGCACCCGTAGGGAGGTCGACGCAATCGCCGACGACCAAATCGGATAGAAGGACCGCCTCGCCGCCCTGAGCCGTCAAACCCGTGCCCCCCTCGAGGCTCACGCCAATCGCCCAGACTCCAAGCGCGTAAGAGGCGGTCGCAACGATCGCGGGCGCCGCGATGAGCGCGATCCTCGAAGGAGCCAGCCGTCCGTCGACTCTCGGCGTGAGCACCCATCTCAGCGCACCCGGGTCTCTCCCCAATTGCGCTGCCCGTCGTTGGTGCCTGACGGTCACCGTCGCCGCCACCCTCTCGAGGAGGAGCATGGTGACGACGATCGCGACCGAGGTGAACAGCTCCACATTGAGCGCGGTCTCGATCTTGCCAAGGGTCGATGTGTCCAGTTGTGCCCGAACGACGCCCCCCAGCACGGATCCGACGACCCAGAATCCCCACCAGACATTCACGATGGCCGGCACCGGCTCCCTCTGGGTCGAGTAGGTGTACGAATCGGGAAGCTCGAGATCACCCGCGTGCCACACCTCGTCGATCATTTGCTTTGGGCGAATCCAGTTGAGGATCGGGACGAACCACGCGCCAACGGCCCAACCCGGTCGAAATCTGGTGTCGTGCTTCCCCAGCGAAGGAAGGTTGCGGTACATCCGGCGCAGCCACGCGATGAGAAGGATGGTGGTCACGATCGTGACCCCGATCAGGAAGATGTAGATGCGGCCGATGTTGTTGGCGATGTCCACGAAGTCGCCCTGCACGACCGAGAGGGGGTCCCGCCGCAGCTTCCGGAACACGTCGGAGGCGCTATTTACGTAGGCCGCCGAGACCGCCGCGGCCGCTGCCGCAGCGACCGCAAGGAGCCTGAGCAACCGGGCCGCCACGAGCGGGGATCGATAGGGTCGGGCCGCGGCCCGGGAGATTCGTTCCAGATCGCGTGAGCTCAGCAGCTTGCCCGCAGGTGGAAAGCCATCGATTCCCACGCTCGTCCTCCCCCGAGTCCCGCGGACGGTACTCGCCGGACCGGCTGGGGCGAACCGCTACCGTCCGCTCATGACTCTCCTCGAACACGACCGCATCGTCATCAACCAGAAAGCCAAGCTCATCGAGTTGACCAATGAGTACCTGATCAGGGACACCGACGGCAACGAGGTCGGGGTGATCCGACAGGAAGGTCAGTCGACGCTCAAGAAGCTGGCCCGATTCGTCTCCTCCGTCGACCAGTTCATGACACACAAGCTGGCCGTCTACGACGCTACGGGAACCAAGGTGCTCGAGGTGGTGCGGCCCCGCAAGTTCGTGAAGTCGACGGTCGAGGTGTATGACGGCATGGGCCAGCTCGCCGGCACCATCCGTCAGCAGAACGTCTTCGGCAAGATCCGCTTCGGGCTCCACGACGCCGCGGGGACCAAGATCGGCGAGATCCGCGCCGAGAACTGGCGGGCGTGGAACTTCTCCATCGTCGATCAGCTGGAGGCCGAGGTGGGACGGATCACCAAGACGTGGGAGGGTCTCGCCAAGACGATGTTCACGACCGCGGACAACTATCTGCTCGATGTCTCGCCGATGCTGCGCGGCCCACTTCGCATGCTGACCTTCGCCTCGGCCGTCGGGGTGGACACCGCGCTGAAGCAGGATTCGCGGGGGCTGGGATAGAGAGTCAAGAGCCAAGATTCAAGAGTCAAGACCGCGCGATTCTTGATTCTTTCACCAGATGTCGGCCAGGCGCCGTGCTCTCTGGTCGACCACCGCCTCGAGCAGCTCCTCCACCGGGCCGTGACCGGGGATCACCGCTCCCGGCCAGGCCTCGGCCAGAGGGGCGAGAACGAAACGCCGGTCCAGCATCCGCGGATGGGGGACCTGCAGCCCCGGTGCGGCGATCACCGCGTCGGAGTAGAGCAGTAGATCGAGGTCGAGCACCCTCGGCCCCCAACGTTCCCGTCGCTCACGACCCGCGGAGCGCTCGATCTCCAGGCAACCGTCGAGGAGCGGCCGCGGCCCCAGCACGGTGTGGAGAACCGCGACCGCGTTCAGAAAGTCGCCTTGAGGCGGGCCGCCGACCGGCGCGGTCTCCCACAGCGAAGAGGTCGCCAGCACGTCGCCAAGATGCGCCAGGCCCCTGACAGCCGACGAGAGGTTCCCGGCCCGGTCGCCGACGTTCGAGCCCAGCCCGATGGCGACTTGCGTTTCAGGCCCCCGCGGACTGCGGGATGATCGCTCTCGCCTCGGGCCCGAGGGGCCGCTTGAGGATCTCCTGGACGAGGGCGGTGGCGACGATGGGATCGCTGACCCGCCCCGAGTGCACCAGATAACCGGCGAGGACGCCGGCGACGGCGTCGTCGATGATGTCGCGGTGGACGAGCAGGACGGTGCCCGGCCTCGAGCTGATCTTGCTCATGGTCCGGAAGACCCGACGCACCGATTCGGGCTCCAGCTCCGCGAGCCTTTCGTTGAATGCCTCGATCCCGGCGGCCTCATAGGCGGCGATGTTCTGGTTGCCCTCGAGGAGCGACAACACCGCGGTGATCCCGGCGTGCTTCAGCCATGTGATCTCCTCCTCGCGCCGGACGCGACGATGCTGGAATCCGTAACCGCCGATTCGCTCAGACACCGCCAGCCGCCTCGAGATCACCCAGGTGAAACCGCGAGGTTCGAGTCCGGTCATTATCATGGGGCCTTGCCTCTCACGATAGCGTCGGCGATTCGCGCCGAGCGCAGCCCTTCGACCACGTTGTGTACTCGAATGGCGGCGGCTCCGGCGGCGATCGCGAGAGTGTGCGAGGCCACCGTCGCAGCATCACGCTCCTCTACCGGAATCGGGCCGAGAACCTTCTCGATGAACGACTTCCGAGACGCCCCGACCAGCACGGGATACCCTGCGTCCGCCAGCCGCGCCACCCCCGAAGCGAGCAGGTCGAGGTTGTGGGCCAGGGTCTTCCCGAAACCGATGCCCGGATCGATGCAGATCTTCTCGCGGGATATGCCATCCCCGACCGCCCTGGCGGCACGGTCGAGGAGGTATCCCGAGACGTCGACGACGACGTCTTCGTATCTGGGGTCGGCCTGCATCGTCCGCGGACTGCCGAGCATGTGCATCAGGACCACACCGGCACCGGACCTGGCCACCAGGGGCGCCATCTCGGGGTCGCCCAGGGCAGAGACGTCGTTGACGGCGACTGCCCCGGCGTCGAGAGCGGCCTCAGCCACCGAAGCCTTGGTGGTGTCGATCGACACCGCGATCCCGTCGGCGGCCAGGGCCCGGATGACGGGAACGACACGCTCCCTCTCCTCATCGGGGTCCACGGGCTCGGCCCCGGGACGGGTGGACTCGCCGCCCACATCGACGATGTCCGCCCCGTCCGCCGCCATCTGCAGGCCATGCGCCACGGCGGCGTCGAATTTGAGGAACCGGCCGCCATCCGAGAAGGAGTCCGGAGTCACGTTGAGGATCCCCATCACGATGGTGTGATCGGCGTTGGACAGGGTTCTCCCGGCTGCGACCTCCCAAAGCGCAGGCTCGAACCGCCTTCGCAGGTTCAGGAGGGCTTGCCCCCATCCGAAGTGCTCGCCGCGGCGATGCCCGGCCGCGCCAGCTCCCCCTTCGGCGCCTGGATCCGCATCGACCCGTTGCTGACGTGCTGCCACTTGGGGACATCGCTCAGGATCTCCACGATGTCGGCGGCGTACAGGGTCTCTCGCTCCAGCAGCGCGTCGGCGATCCGGTCGAGAGCCTGGCGGTGGGTGGTGAGGATCGCCCGGGCCTCCTCGTGGGCCTGGGTGATCAGCTTGCGAACCTCCTCGTCGATCATCGCGGCGACCTCGTCGGAGTAGTCGATCGCCCGGTTGTAGTCACGACCCAGGAAGACCTGGCCCTGCGGTGTCCCGTAGCGCATCGGCCCGAGCCGATCGCTCATCCCGTGCTCCATCACCATCGAACGGGCCATGTCGGTGGCCTGCTCGATGTCGCTGTAGGCGCCGGTCGACGGGTCGCCGAAGACGATCTCCTCGGCGGTGCGTCCGCCGAGTGACTGGGCGAGGGAGTCGACGAGCTCACTCCGCCGCTGATATGCCTTGTCCTGAAGCGGCAACGAGCGGGTATAGCCGCCGGCGCGGCCTCGGGGGATGATCGTCACCTTGTGGACCGGATCGGCGTGAGGGAGGGCATGTCCCACCAGGGCGTGGCCGCCCTCGTGATAGGCGGTGAGCTTCTTCTCCTCGTCGGTCATCACCTTGCTGCGGCGCTCCGGTCCAGCGATGACTCGGTCGATCGCCTCCTCGAGCTCCGACTGCCCGATCTCGTCCCTGTCGCGGCGTGCGGCGAGCAGCGCCGCCTCGTTGATGGTGTTGGCGAGATCGGCGCCGGTGAATCCCGGAGTGGAACGGGCGATGACCTTGAGGTCGACGCCCTCGGCGAACGGCTTGCCCTTGGCATGTACCTCGAGGATCTTCTCCCGGCCCTTGATGTCGGGGCGATCGACGACGATCTGGCGGTCGAACCGGCCGGGGCGCAGCAGGGCCGGGTCAAGGATGTCGGGCCGGTTGGTGGCGGCGATGAGGATGACGCCCGTCTTCACGTCGAACCCGTCCATCTCGACGAGGAGCTGGTTCAGGGTCTGCTCTCGCTCGTCGTGCCCGCCGCCGAGGCCGGCGCCGCGGTGGCGGCCGACGGCGTCGATCTCGTCGACGAAGATGATCGCCGGCGCCTGTGCCTTGGCCTGCTCGAACAGGTCGCGCACCCGGCTGGCGCCGACTCCCACGAACATCTCGACGAAGTCCGAACCGGAGATCGAGAAGAATGGGACCCCGGCCTCGCCCGCCACCGCACGAGCCAGCAGCGTCTTGCCGGTCCCTGGCGGCCCGTAGAGGAGCACCCCCTTCGGGATCTTGGCCCCCATGGCCCGGAACTTCTGCGGCTTGGCCAGGAACTCCTTTATCTCGAAGAGCTCCTCGACGGCTTCCTCGGCGCCGGCAACGTCACTGAAGGTCACCTTGGGCATGTCGCGGGTGATCTGCTTCGCCTTCGCCTTGCCGAAGGACATCACCCGGTTGCCGCCGCCCTGCATCTGCATGAGGATGAAGATGAAGACCCCAAATATCAGGATGTACGGCATGATCGCCAGGAACCACTGCCAGATGCCCGGATTCTCGGACTCGATTTCGAGCCTCACCCCGTTCTCGAGGATCAGCTTGGTCAGGTCGCCCTCGTAGCCGTCGGGGAACGTCGTCTCGAACCGACCGCCGCCCGCATCCTCGGTGTACGACCCGACGATGATGTTCGACTTCTGCTTTATGGTGACCGACGCCATGTCGCCCGAGGCGAGCTGGGTCTGGAACTCGTCGAGGGTGAGCTCCGCGGGCGCGACCGCCGAGGTCACGAAGGTGTTCACCAGCATGATCGCCACCGTGACGACCACCAGGTACACCAGAACGGTGCGGACGGTCTTGCTCACGAATTCAGTTCCAGTCCGAGAGGAGCGGGATCGGCGTCATGGTATCCCGGCGGGACGCCTATGGCGGGTCGCTTCCTTCTATCGCGGCCGACGTCGTTGCCCGTTACCCGTTACCCG
>JAUYIV010000372.1 GCA_030688105.1 Actinomycetota bacterium
TTCTGGATGTTCGGCTTCATCTCCGAATCCCCGACCGGAGGGTTTTTGAACCTCAGCCAGGTAGAGCAGCTCATGTTCGGTGGACTGATCGTGGGCTTCCTGATCTTCGAGCCCCTGGGCCTGTACGGCATCTGGATACGAGTGCGCAACTACTGGAAGGCGTGGCCCTTCAGCTATTGAGTCGCCGAAACGGCCGACGGCCGACAGCCCACGGCCAACCGCAGATCGCGTAAGAAGCATCGGGTGAGTGTCTGGCCGTGGGACGTAAGCCGTGGACCGTCCGCGCCTCTCGTGCCTTTTCCTGGCACGCGGGGCGCGGCGGCCCGGCCGGCAACGCGACTATCCGATAGGCTGATCTGTCAATACCCCATCGAGGGGCTCGAAATGGGGCTCATAATCAGTTACCAGGGAGGAACACGATGAGAAGACGGTGGCTCGTACTTGCGAGCTTCCTGACGGCGTTTGCCTTGGTTGCGGCGGCATGCGGCGACGATGACGCCACGACGACCGCCGCCCCGGCGACGACCACGACGGGGCCGGGCACCACCGCAGCGACCACGACGACGGCTCCTGAAGCGGAGACCGCCTTCGATGTGGGTGTGACCCCTGCCCCGTGTCCTGATGCCGTCAACGAGGGCAACGGGTGCATCTACCTGGGTGTGATCACCGACCTCAGCGGTCCGTTCGCCGGGTTCGGCACGCCCATAACGACGGCTCAGGAGGACTTCTGGGCAGCAATCAACGTCCAAGGCGGCCTCGACGGCTGGGACGTGATCATCTCGGCGGAAAACACCATCGACGCGGGGTACGACCTCGTGCCCGCTCCTGGCCCCCACACGGCCAATGGTGCGGCGACGCTGTCGTCTCGGGTGCTTGCGCTCGCCCAGATCCTGGGCACACCCCCGACTCAATCGGCCCTCGGGATCTTGGATGAGAACAACATTGTCGCAGCTCCCGCGGGCTGGTGGTCGGGCTGGGCATTTACCGAAGAAGACCTGGGGCTGATCCTCGAGTCGGGCGCGCCCTATTGCTTAGAGGGCATGAACGGCATGGTGGCGGTTTCCCAGGAAATGCCCGAAGGGTTCACCTGGGCCCTGGTTGCCTTCGACAGTGACTACGGCCAGGACTACGCAGCGGGTGTCAAGATCGCTGCAGCCCAATTGGGGCTCGGCGACCCTGTGATCGAGATCGAGCAAGTGTCGCATGCGGCAGGTGGCGATGCCGTCATCGCCTCGACCGTTACGGCATTGTTGCCCTTGCAGCCGAACCTTATTGTCATGGTCGTCGGCCCAAGCGAGTTGGCGAGGATTTCAGGCGGCCTCTCAGCGCAGGGTTTCCTCAACTTCGCGATCTTGGGTGCATCTCCGATCTGGCATCCGGTGCTGCTCACGGGCGACTCGGCACCTCTGGTGCCTCTCTGGCAGGCGAATCTGACTGTGACCTATCCCTGGGGACCTTGGGACACCGATAGTCCGGGCCATGTTGCGATGCGGGCTGCCGCTGAGGCCAACGGTCGCGATCCCAATCCTGGGTACGCGGCCGGTTGGGTTTGGAGCTACCCGATCAAGGCACTGCTCGAGCAGGCCATTGCCACCAACGACCTGACACGGACGAACGTACGGGGAATGGCGATGAATCTGGACGGAGTCGACTACCAGGGCATCCTGCCCGACGGTAGCTATTCCGGAGATCCCCACGACACCGCGGTCCGATCATCGTGGCTCGTCGGGGTGGATCCACAAGGGGCCGGAGGCGTCACGGTGAGGGCCGATGCCTTCATCAGCCCTATAGCTGCGGCGTACCCCTTCGAGGGTCCTTGCTATGTGATCGGTGGTTAGCGCAGCCGATATGCGAAGGAGAGGGAGCCGCCCTGGGGCGGCTCCCTCTCTTTGTCGTTGGGGCAGCTTCGGTGATGAAAACGACAGGACGCAACCGGCAACCTCCCGCGTGGTCGGTCGGTCGGTCGGTCGCGGCGCTTGCCCCTTACCGCTTGCTGCTTCCTTGGTACCCCTCGTGGCCCAGCGCGTGAGTAGCCTTTTGCACCCTGACCTCCGCCGCCGCCACCGCCATCTCCGCCCGGGTGCTTTCGCGGACCCGGATCGCGACCCTGGCCCTCGTCGTCGGATTCGCTCTGCTCACCGCCCTGACGGCTCAGATGGCCAACCCGCTCTGGTTCACCCCGGTACCGATCACCGGGCAGACCTTCTCAGTGCTGTTGGCCGGGGCCGCTCTCGGACGGAGGGCGGGGGTAACGATGGTCTATAGAGTCAGCCCGCGAACCCCCTGATGCCCCCACCCCTCTTCGGTGCGAATGCCGCCTGGAGCTCGCCGGCGCCGAAGGGGCCACTGCCGGCTTCGATCCCGGCGGCATGCCGGTACAGGGCGGTCTGGAAGATCCCGCTGAGGGCCGAGAGCACCATCACGACGAGGAGCACCCAGACCGCCGCGGCGGCGACACCGATCACCGCGATCGCCCCGCCGGCGGCGATGGCTCCGGCGGCGAGGAGAAACGCCGGGACGATCGCCAGGAAACCGAGGAGCCCGAAGCCGACCTGAGCGGCGACGTTCTCGCCCCAGGTCTTCTTGAAGAGCGTCCCGGACCGTTTGATGGCATCGCCGACGCCCACGCCCTCGATCACGAGCACGGGGATCACCAGGAAGGTGACGAGGGACCAGGCGATGCCGGCGATGCCGGACACGATCCGGCCGAGGGCCCCGGCACGCTCTTCGATTGCCCGCAGGATGATCGACACCGTGGCGGACACGATCGCCCATGGGAGGATCCGCCCCACCCGCAGCAGCGCCCCCCTGATCGCCGAACCCAGCGTGGGGTCGCCGCCGCCGAGTCGTTCGTTGGCGGCGTGGACCAGGGCGGCATTGAAGAAGATCGTGATGAACGCCAGCACTACATAGCCGACGAAGAGCAGGGCATAGCCGACGGGGCCGGGATCCTCGATGGCGGTGGCGCCGCCGGTGAGGAGGATCGGGGCGAGGAAGGTGAGGGCGACGGCGATCGTGGCGATCAGCGAGAGGACGGGGAGCAGCAGAAGCTCCTTGTCCGCCTTGAGGACCTGCCACGAGGCCTTGGCGAGCTCGATAGTGCGGGCGATACGGGTCATTGGGGGAGTGTACGGGCGGCCCGACGCGTGCGGGTAACGGGCAACGATCCGGTCACGTTCCCAGTCCCACCGCACCGGTACCATCGGCCTGGCTCCGCCATGACCGACAGCGATCCATTCTCCATCCCAGCCGAACCCACCCCGCCGCCACCTCCATCAGCGAAGTGGCCATACCTGCTCGTTGCAGCATTCCTCGCAGTCGGGTTGCTGGTCCTGGTCTTCTGGGACGTGTCGCTCCCGTACTTTGCGATGGCCCCGGGGCCGACCGAGGAGGTGGCGGACCTCGTCAGCTTCGGCGAGGACGTGACCGTCTACCAGACCACCGGTGACCTCTTCCTGCTCACCGTCACGTTGCGCGAGGTCAACCCGTTCGAGTGGTTCGAAGCGCGTTACCTCGACGACAAGGTGGACCTCCTCGAACGGGATGTGATCCGACCGCCCGGCTCCACCGATGAGCAGGTGAGGCGCTCTAACCTCGAAGCCATGAACGAGTCGATCGACACCGCCATCTTTGTGGCCTTGAATCGGCTCGGTTACGAGGTTGGGTTCGTCGGCGACGGGGTGGAGGTCCTGCAGGTGGTCGAGGGCACGCCCGCCGAAGGGGTGTTGCAGGTCGATGATCGCTTCTCGGTCATCGCCGGCGAAGAGGTCACCACCTCGGAGGATGCTGGGGAAGTTATCCGCTCCCATGCGATCGGGGACACGATCACGTTGAGCGGCACTCGCGATGGGGAGCCGATCGAGCTGTCGGTGACATTGGTGGAACACACGCAGCTCCCGGGCTCTCCCATGATCGGGGTGGTGTTCGACACGATCAACCTCGAGATGGATCTCCCGATCGATGTCGATGTCGACTCCCGCAACATCGGAGGCCCCTCCGCCGGGATGATGTACACCATCGCGCTTCTCGACCTTCTCACCGAAGAGGATCTCACGGGCGGGCATCGCATCGCCGGGACGGGAACGATCCGTTTCGACGAGACGGTCGGAGCGATCGGAGGTGTGCGTCAGAAGGTGTTCGCGGCGCGCGCCATCGGCGCCGAGATCGTCTTCGTCCCCGCGGACAACCTGGATATCGCCCTGACGGCGGCGGACGGAGACATCGTCGTGGTCCCCATCGCCACCCTCCAAGAGGCACTCGACTATCTCAGGGCACTGGCGCCGATCCCGGAATTGGTGGCGAGCTCGAAGTAGGTCGCCTGTCGCCTGTCGCCTATCGCCGGTCGCCAGTCCCGAGTCCCGAGTCGTCCACAGAGGTATCGTCTCGACCATGGCCGACGACACCCTCGGGCCGGATACGTTCTCCACCCGCGACCTGCCCACCTCCCGGCGCGGCTACCAGAAGAAGTCGGTCGACGCGCTCATCGCCAGGGCCGTCGAGGAGTGGGGGACGCTCGCCCGCCGTCATCAGGCCCTCATGGATGAGATCGGCCGGTCGGGCGGGCCGGAGCATTTCGCCCGCGACCTGGAGGCGGTGGCGGCAGAGATCGGCAAGATCCTCGATGCGGCCAAGGAGGCGTCGGACGGGATGCGGATGCGGGCCCGCGAGGACGCGGCGCGGGTCGAGAGCGAGGCAGAGAAGGCGGCGGCCGAGAGGCTTCAGGCCTCGGCCGACGAGTCGGCACGAATCCTTGCCGAGGCAGAGCGACAGGCGTTCGAGCTGAGGCGGGATGCGTGGGATGCCGGTGACGAGCTGATTCGGTCGATCCAGGAGACGGGCGAGGACATCGTTGCCGAAGCCGGCGAACAGGCTCTCGGAATACGCGCCGACGCCGAGAAGGAGGCTCATCAGCGGCACGCCATCGCCCGCAAGGAGGCCGACGACATCATCCGGAATGGTCGCTACGAATCGGACCGCCTCCTCAACCAGGCGAAGGAGCTGGCGCAGAAGATCATCGATCGAGCGAGCGGCGCCGACGACGAGACCGAACCGTCCGAGCGCCCTCGCAGGCGAAAGCGCGAGCTGAGCGAGGAGGTCGAGCGGCTGCATGCCGAGAGGACGATCGAGGACGTCGCCGTCCTCCCGGCCGAACCAGTGCCGAGGCGCAGTGTCTCCGAGGTGTCGTTCGGCGCTCTCGACCCTCAGGCCCCCGAGCTGAGCGAGGCGCTTGCCGCGGAGGTCCAGTTTCTCAACGACACTCCTCCTCCGGCTCCCTGGCCGGCGGATTCCGGGTGGCGTCGCCGGCCCGCCCCGGAGTCGGGCGACGATGTCGGCACCCTCTTCGATGCCCTTCGAACCACCGCTGAACACGACGCGGCACCGGCGTCGCTTCCGCGTGATCCCATGGCGCTGCGCGATCGCCTCGTGCTCCCGGTGAGCAACGAGGGACTGCGCGATGTGAAGCGCCGGATCGTCGACCTCCAGACCGCCGCGCTCGATGCGATGAAGGTGGGTGCCTGGTCACCCGATCAGGCGAGGATCACCGGCGAGCTGACCGCCGTCCTCGAGACCCCGATCCAGAAGGCCGGTGGGGCAGGAGCGACCGCGGCCGGGGTCCTCGCCGGTGTGCCGCGCGCCCGGTCCCGCCCGGGAACCCGGCCGACTGCCCTGGTGAATGAGATGGCACAGGATCTCGTGGCGCAACTGGTGATTGCGGTCTCGTCGGAAGGGGGACCGAGCGAGATCGCGGCGACCGTGAGCCGGGTCTTCCGATCGTGGCGCGGCGACGAAGCCGAGCGTTGGGTGCGGACGATCGCATTTGCCGCCTATCACGACAGCCTACTCGCCGCGCTCTCCGTTGGAGGATGGACGGAGGTGAGGGGCGTCCCTTCGGGGCGCCCCTGTGCCAATTGCGCCGGCCACGATCGAACCAGGTGGGACCCCGAGTCGGACCCCCCGGCCGGCCTCGTCGTCCCACCAGCGAATGTGGATTGCCTCTGCACGGTGACCATCTCGGGTGAATAGATATCCGTTGTCTCCTCTCGGCCGTTGGCCGTCAGCCGTTGGCGCTCGTTTCTCCGTATCGCGTATCGCGCTCGTTCGAGATTCCGGGCTGACTCTGATGCTCCGTAAGATGCGCATCCAATGATCGAGCGCGGGCCCACTCCCATCCCGTTCAGGCGTTCGTCGTCGCGTGGTCGCCGGTTGCTGTTCATCGCCCTCGGGATCCTGGTCCTCCTTCTGCTCTCCCTGCGCGGCATCGCCACGTTCTGGACGGATTACCTGTGGTTCGATTCGGTGGGCTTCTCGTCGGTCTGGACGACCCTGGTCTTCAGCCGGGTGATCCTCGTCCTGATAGCAACCATCGTCGCCATCGTCCTGATGTTCCTGAACCTGGTTCTCGCCGACCGCCTCGCCCCCGCCTTGTCGCTCGCCGCGGGCAGCCCCGATGAGGAGCTGATCGAGCGATTCCAGGCATGGGTGTCGGAGCGGGTGCTCCGCTTTCGCCTTGCGGTGGCCGGTTTCTCAGGGCTCGTGATCGGGCTCGGGGCCGGCGCCTGGTGGGAGGACTGGCTGCTCTACCGCGACCGCCAGGTCTTCGGGATCCTCGACCCGGTGTTCGGCCGCGACGTCGGCTTCTACGTCTTCACCGTGCCGTTCTACAGGGACCTGTTCGGCTGGGCGTTCCAGTTCGTCCTGATCACGACACTGATCGTCGCCACGCTGCATTACCTCAATGGCGGGATTCAGGTGACGCCGGGACGGCAGAAGGTCGCCTCGGGGGTGAAGGTCCACCTGTCCGTCCTGCTGGCGATCATGGCGGTTCTCAAGGCGGTGGGGTATTGGCTCGACCGCTTCGACCTGCTCTACAGCGATCGAGGAGCGGTGTTCGGCGCCACCTACACCGACGTTCATGCCCAGCTGCCCGCGCTCAGCCTCCTCTTCTGGATCTCTCTGCTGGCCGCGGTCCTCCTGTTGGTGAACATCCGGATGAAGGGGTGGATGCTCCCCGGTATCGCCGTCGCCCTCTGGCTGGTCAGCTCGGTGGTCGTCGGAGGCATCTTTCCCGCCGCGGTGCAGCGCTTCTCGGTCCAGCCCAACGAGATCGACCGCGAGCTCCCCTTCGTCGAGCGGAACATTGCATTCACGCGTCAGG
>JAUYIV010000380.1 GCA_030688105.1 Actinomycetota bacterium
GGCCCATGCCAGCGCTGCTGCTGGAGCAGAGGCCGATGCCCTCGCTGCCCAGGCGCGGATCGCGCTCAAGGCCGCGGCCGACCGGGCCGTGGCTCTGGGCGCCCACGACCAGGCCGTCGCCTTCCTCGAGCAGGCCCTGACCGTGACCGCCGACCCGTCCGAGAAGGGCGAGATTCTCGAACGGGCGAGCGAGTCAGCCAGCGCCGCGGCTCGATTCGAGAGCGCTGACGAGTTCGCGAAACGGGCGGTCGACCTGTATCGGCAGCTTGGCAATCGCCCCGACATCGCGAGAGCGACCGCGAAGCTTGGAAGTGCGCGCTTGTGGGGCTCCCAGACGAACGCGGCGGTTGAGGTCCTCGAGCCCGCCGCAGCCGAGTTCGACGACCTGTGGCCGAAGCCCGAGGTGGTCGACCTGAACGGGTACCTCGCCGCCGCGTACCTCTTCACCGATCGGGTGTCCGATTGTCTCGCCGTCGCGGACCGTGTGCTCGAGATTGCTGAGCACCAGGACCTCACGGAAGTCCTTGCCCAAACGCTCCTGACGAAGGGAGCAGCCTTGGCCAGCCTGGGCCGGGTCCGCGAGGGAACCGGGGCCATTCGAGTCGGCGAGGATCTCGCCCGCGAGGCCGGACTGACCACCCTCCAACTCCGGGGCATCTTGCAGCGCACCTACTGGGAGCTCGAGGCGGACACGGTGCGAGCCTTGGAAGGCATGCGGGAGGGCCTCGCACTGGCGCGGCGGGTGGGTGATCGGCGCGCAACGCTGCGGCTGACCAACAACGTCGGCTTCTCCGAATTCATCGTGGGCCAGTGGGACGAGGGGTTGTCCACCCTCGAGGAGCCACTCAGGGAGGACGTGGAGTGGACGACGCGCGCCGCTATCACCGGCAACGCGCTCGTGATCCGGGCCTTCCGCGGCGAGCCTGTGACGTCCGAGCTGGCCGAGCTGGAGCGGCTGCTGGGCGACACGCCAGACCCGAACATCGTGGTCAACCTGCTCGACGCCCAGGGCAGCCAGGCGTTCGCCTCGGGACGACTCACCGAGGCTCGGTCCATCTGGCATCGGATGATCAGCATCGACTCGGGCGCCGGCCCGGCCTACTACTACCAGACGGCCCGGGCGGCGCTGTGGGATCGAGACCCGGAGGGGGCGCGGATGGATCTTGCCAGCCTTGACGCCACCGGCGTCCATGGCCGGGTCATCGAGACACGGCGCGCCACCATTCGCGCCGGACTGGCGGCACTGGAGGGCCACACCGCGGAATCGGTGGCGGGCTATCGGGAAGCCATCCGTGCCTGGCACGACCTTGGCCTGGCCAATGACGAGGCGTTTTCTGCGCTCGACATGGCCATTCTCCTCGGGCCGTCGGTGCCCGAGGTCGGCCCGCCAGCAGCATCGGCCCGCGAGTTCTTCCTGCGGGTCGGGGGTCGCCCGTTTCTCGAGCGGCTTGACGCCGCCATGGGTGGTGCGCCCGTAGCCGAGCCAGCAGCCGAGCCCGCCGGCGAACCACGACCGATCCCGGTCGCAAAGGACGTTAGTGCAACGTCGTAAGGCTGCTTCGCCGAGGCCCCAGAAACAGCGCAGGGGCCTGGTGGACCTCCTTGCGGAGGTGGACCAGACCCCTATCAGCACGCCTATCAGTCGGGTGTGACCCCGACGAACGGACGCACCTGCGCCGCGCCCGATCCCGGGACCGCGGTACCCAGCGAGCCGTCCTTGCGGGAGGGCTCCCAGACGCCGCGTCCCCAATCGAACTTCTTCAGCGACTCCTGACTTGCAGAACCGCCCGACGGCGAGCCCGCCGCCGAACCAGAACCGTAGGCCGGTCCAGTCGAGTTGGAGCGTCACCCGAGAGTGACGGCCCGCCGGTCCCCGACTGTTGCCTCCGCGCGATTCACCTTGCCTCCGGGTCATCCCGGTTGCCCCCTGAGCGGGACATTCCGGTCCCTCCGGGGTCCAACCGGGCGGTTGCAGTGGGCAAAGCGCGCCTTGGGACGGGTTGCTGAGGCCCGTCTCCTACGCTACCAGCACCCGGCGAAGACTCCGAACCGTCGACAGAATCGTCGATTCGGGGCCTCCCACCACCCGTCCGTGCGGCCGAGGCCACATGGGCGAGCGGTCGCACGAATCTAGCAGGTACCGATCGCCGCGGAACCCCGTTTCTGCACGTCTAGGGGCGGAGAGATGCCAACACGCGGAAAACCGGCAGCGCCTTCGCGAACGCATCGGCCAGGATGTCCGGCAGGTCGGGCGACAGGACCTCGTCGTCCGAGACGCGGCGGCCGAATGTCACGTCCTTGAGCTTGAGCAGTTCCGCGTTCGGGTCATCCTTGGCGTAACCGGGCGGCACGCGCACGAGGCTGTCCCCGCCAACCTCCCCAAACTCCTTCACAAATGCCCGATTGTCGATGGCGGCATGAACACGAGGCGCGTCGGTCGCGACCGTGGTGCGCCACGCCTCCAGGAGCGGGCGCTCCGGATGCCACATCCCTCCCCCAACGTAGCCCTCGTCTGGCTCGAAGTGGAAGTACCCGCCCACGTGATGGACCGATTCGCTGCGGCTCCGAGGCAGCGCCGGCGCGCCGTTCGGCGCCCACGGAAAGCTGGCGCTGACATGGGTCTTGTACGGCGACTTGTCCTTGGAGAAGCGGACGTCGCGGTAGATGCGGAACGGAGACCGGACATCGGCCTGCAGCGGGATCCCGCGTGCCTCGAATCGCTCGCCCAAAACCGCGCACAGCGCCTCGAGCGGCTCCTTGAGCAATCGCTCATATTCGGCCTTGCGGGGCTGGAACCAGGTGCGGTCGTTGTTCAGAGCCAGCTCGATCAGGAAGTGCAGCGACTCGGGTTGGAAGCCGGCGAACGAGGTGGCCATGGGTACCTCGCGGGTGAGTTGGCTCAGTAATGAATGTGGCCTGGAATGGCGTGGAATTCCTTCCAGACCGCGACCATCTCGTCCCGCAGCAGCTCATGCGCCGGGACGGCGCGATCGGGTCCGGGCTGGGCAATGGCATCGTAGATCGGCTTGTCGTCGAAGTCACCGAAGTCGAGGGCGTCCTGGATGGTGGCGGCGTAGTAGATGGCATCGATGCGCGCCCACCAGGCGGCCCCGTAGCACATCGGGCACGGCTCGCCGGTGGAATACAGCGTGCACC
>JAUYIV010000388.1 GCA_030688105.1 Actinomycetota bacterium
CACGGCATGTGCGGCTGGCACGCCGCCCACGTTGCCCTGAAGGACTCGCGCCCGACTGTCAACTGTGAACTGTGAACTCCCTCAGTCGACCCAGACGGTCGGCCGGTCCCGGATCGACCCGAAGCCGTGGCGATCACAGAAGTCGAGGAACCGCCCCCGGGGCACTCCCCGCCAGCGGAGGTCCTCGGCGGTCTCCTTCAAGGGAACGTCGGGTCGGAGCCGCGCCAGGAACCTGAAGAGGAGGGCCTCTCCCATCCGTGCCCGCAGCGACTCCACGAGGCGGGGAGCTCCCCTCACCTGCACCGACCACAGCTCCGCCTCGAGGGGGATGTCTTCGATGTGGGGGTACTCCGCCAGCACCAGCGCTGCCGACTTGGCGCCCCATCCCGGGACGCCAGGGAATCCGTCGGCACTGTCGCCGACCAGCCCGAGATAATCCGGAATCGACTTGGGCGACACACCGAACTTCTCCACGACCCCGTCTTCATCGATGAAGGCGCCTTTGCGGCGGTCGAACCCGACCACCCGCTCCCCATCGACACACTGGCGGAGGTCCTTGTCTGGCGACAGGATCACCACCTGGTCGAACTTCCCGCCGAGCTTGGCCACCGCCGAGGCGATGGCGTCGTCGGCCTCGTATTCCCGCATCCGCCAGACGGTCACGCCGATGCAGTCGAGGGCGTCCTCGGCGATCGGGAACTGGGCAAGGAGCTCCTCGGGAACACCGGCCTCCGTCTTGTACCCGGAATAGAGGTCGTTGCGGAACGACCGGATCACCGTGTCGAAGGCCGCACCGAGATGGGTGACGCCGTCCTCCTGCAGGAGGTTGAGCGTCGATCCCAAGATCCCATGGACCGCCCCCACCTCCATCCCATCGGGCGCCTGGCGCGCGGGGGCGCCGAAGTAGGACCGAAAGAGCTCATAGGTGCCATCGAGCAGGTGGAGCTTCACGGCTGATCCATGCGGTCACAGTGCTTCACAGGGGGAGGGTACGCCCCTGACATCTGACATCTTCTGTTGGTCGACTACCCGTCGAAAACCCGTACCGATACGCTCGCGGCCGTGCAGGAGGTCATGGCCGCAGATGTTCGCCGCCGGGGCCGAATGGTGCGCGCCCTCTACCTGGTGCTCGGCCTCGGGTTCGTTGGCATCGGGATGATCGGCGTTTTCCTCCCCCTCATCCCGACCACGGGTCCGCTGCTGCTCGCCGCGTTCTTTTTCGCGCGGTCCTCGGATCGGTTGCACGCGTGGCTCGTCGGCCATCCCCGCTTTGGGAGGTTCATCAGTGACTTCCAGAGCGGGCGTGGGATACCGGTTCGAACCAAGGTCGTCGCCGTCGCGGCGATGACGGCCGCCTTCACCTACTCGGCAGGATGGGTGGTCGAGCACATCGCCCTCCGAGCCGTTGTCGCCGCCGTCGGGATCTGGGCCATCTGGTACGTGCTCCGGCTGCCCACGGCTTCCGGCCGAGACGATTAGCAGCCCTCCGGTAGCCTTTCGGCATGACCTCGAAGAAGCCGTTCCGGTCGGCCCTGGTCGGTGAGTACCGGTTCGTCAGCCGGATCCTCTCCAACGACTGGGAGCTGGTGGGCCAAGACGGGGTGGTTGCCCGGCTGCGCCGCATCCCCTCCACCCACACCTCGCTCGTCTCACTGTCCGACGGCCGGCGCCTCGACCTCCAGCCCGCCGGTTGGGGAACCGTCGTCGCCATCGGCGATGCGGAGCAGGCCAGGATCGAGCGCCAGTCATGGTGGGGTCGCCGATGGGAGGTCACCGGGGTCGGCTTCGGGTATGAGCTCACCTCCGATCCGATGCCGCGGCGATGGACGCTGCGCATCGGCGGGCACCCGGTGGGACGGCTCGCCGGCACGATCTGGTCGTACAACCGAATCGTCGTCCAGAACGACGTCGCCGTGCCGGTCCATGCGGTGATCCTCGCCTGGCACGTGATCGCTCGTCCTTGGGAGGCAGCCGCGGCGCCCAGAGTGCTTCGACCACTGGCCGTTCCCAAGGGGACTGCGTGACTGTGCGGGGCGCCGACCCCCTCTTGTCCGTCGACGAGCTGGCCGCCCTGCTCGACATCGGAGAAGCCAAGGTCGCCGACACCAGGTGGTACCTCGGCGAGCCTGAGCGCGGTCGGGAGGCCTACGACGAAGGCCACATTTCGGGCGCGGTCTACGTGAACCTGGAAAAGCACATGAGCGGCGAGCACGGCCCCGGCCGGCATCCGCTGCCGAGCCGCAGCAACTTCGCGGCGACGATGGGAATGCTCGGATTCGGGGACGACGACCTGGTGGTCGCCTACGACGACCGAGGCGGAGCGATCGCCGCCCGACTGTGGTGGATACTGCGCGACATCGGCCACCACGAAGTCCGGGTGCTCGACGGCGGATTGCCCGCCTGGGTGTCCGCCGGGCATCTAGTCGACACCACCCCACCGAGCCCGGAGCCTTCGACCATGACCGTAAAGCCGTCGATGACCCGGACCATCGACCGCGAGGCGTTGGCAGAAAGCCTCGGCGAGATCACTCTCGTCGACGCCCGATCGATGGAACGGTATCGGGGAGACGAAGAGCCGTTGGATCCGATTGCAGGCCACATTCCGACGGCGGTCAACGTCCCATATGAGGAGAACGTCGACACCGAGAACCGCTTCCTCCCCGCTCGGATGCTCGCGGCGCGATATCGCTCGGTCGGCGTCCGCGGGCCTGACACGGTGGTCTACTGCGGAAGCGGGGTGACCGCTTGTCACGACGCCCTGGCCATGGTCGTCGCCGGCCTGGAGGAGCCCATCCTCTACCCGGGGTCGTGGAGCGACTGGAGCACGGCTGACATGCCGGTCGCCACCGGCGACGAGCCCGGAGAGGCGCTTCCGTACTAGGGCCTCGCTTGGCTCGGCCCGCGATGCGCAATACGCAATACGCAATACGCAATACGACAGAACGCGTCCGGACCCTTTCGCCGCGATCGGTCGTATTGCGTATCGCGCCGAGCGGCGACCTCTACGCGACCCGAGATGCCTTTCGAGGAGCGT